>NZ_JAQNCQ010000321.1:0-19504 GCF_028368005.1 Geitlerinema sp. CS-897
CGTTCGACTCTACAGCAAGGGTTTTGATAGAGTATCCACTTATCACCTCAAACTCAGAAGACCCCTCGAAAAAATATCCAAACCTCAATCCCAAATCTCCCTCCCAGTAACCGTATCGCTTCTCTAAAATCGAGCGCGGTAAAATGCGATCGCCTCCCACGTCAGTGAAATCTCGGAGTCGGAGGGACGCGATCGCACGGTCGTTCGTCGAAATCTAAAGATTTTTAACTTCAAAAAATACAAAGGTTATGATGAAACTCCTTTAGAGGAAAACTGAAACGACCGGGGGACACCTCGAGTTCGTTGAACTCAAGTTTTATTGCAACCTATATATATTTGAACGCTTGTTCGATGTTCGATCGAATTATTCAAAAAATCCGCTCTCGTTACGCACCTTTCTCAACGACCCATATAAGATCGCACCGCCCAAAACCTATCTTATGGAACGGGTTGAGAACGAAGTGGGGTCGTTATGCCCTCGCCGCCGCACTCTATTGCGCGATCCTGCTCCTTCCGATCCCGGGACTGACCCTAGAAGCTCAACGAGCCTTAGCGGTGTTCGGCCTGGCTGCCTTTTGTTGGGGGGCGAACGTCTTACCCCTTCCCGTGACGGCGATTTTCGTCTTGTTACTCCTCCCCGTCAGCGGCGCGATTTCCCACGAACAAACTTACGCTCACTTCGGCAACCGCGCCGTCTTCTTTATCTTAGGAGCGTTCATCCTCTCGAGTCCGATTATGCGATCGGGACTCAGTACCCGCATGGCGTTAGGGGTGGTGTCCCGCTTCGGCCGTTCGATTCCCGCACTGCTGGCGTCGATTTTAATCTTGGGGGCGGGGTTTTCCTGTGTTATCAGCGCCCATGCTGTGGCGGCCATGCTGTTTCCCATCGTCTTGGAAGTGGTGCGGGCTTCTGGCGCCAAACCCGGCGGACGGTTTGGGTTGGGGGCGTTTCTGGCTATGGCGTGGGGCGTCGTCATCGGCTCGAACGCGACCCTGCTCGGCGGTGCGAGAGGCCCTCTAGCTCTGGGCATTCTCACTCGCACCACGGGAGAATCCATCGCCTTTTTACAATGGACGCTGTGGACGTTTCCCCTCATCGCGATCGTGTTGGGGGTGGCGTACCTGGTTCTTTTGCGCGTCGTCAAAGACGAACGAGTTTCTCTGACGAGCGCGTTGCGCTTTCTCGAACGTCGCAACCGTCAACTGGGTCCGGTCTCGAAGCGAGAAGTTTTGACAGCGGGGTTGATGTTGGTGACGATCGCCCTGTGGATAACTGTCGGCGATCGCTGGGGACTCGACACAGTGGCGTTACTCGGCGTCGGCGCGTCGTTTCTTCTCGGCGTCGCCGACTGGCAAGAAGTCCAAGAGGATGTCAACTGGGGCATTTTTATGATGTACGGTAGTGCCATTACCCTCAGTGCGGCATTGCGAGATACGGGGGCAGCCTCGGCGTTGACGCAACAGTGTTTGTCTTGGGGCTTTCCCTCGGTGCTGGTTGTCGGTGCCGTTCTCGTCTTCGTCGCTCTGGTGCTGACGGAGTTTATGAGCAATGCCGCCGCCGTTGCGGTCGTGATGCCCGTGGCTTTAGCGCTAGCGGGAGATTACGGCATCGATCCCCGCGCCGTAACGATGGGTGTGGTGATGGCATCGGGACTGGGGTTTATGCTCCCCGTCAGTACTCCCGCGATCGCGATGGCCGTCAGCAGTGGGTTCGTGCGTCCCCTCGATGTTCTACGCTGGGGAATATGGCTCGATCTCGTGGGGTATTTCGTCTTGTTGGCGATCGCGCGGGTGTACTGGCCTCTCGTGGGTTTGACGTTAACTTAAAATGTCGAAATTCAAGCCGATTTATTTGGTGCTAACTAGTCCCTACGCCTACGATCGCGCGTTGGCCTTTGCCGTCGAGCGGGCGCAAAACGCTAACGTTCTCTTAAACGTGGTATTTTTAATTGACCCGAACGCCATCGATGCGATGGTGCGAGATTTGGGCGAAAAAGGATGGCTCGGCGGAGGCTCCCAACAAACATTGTTCGAGTCGATGTTAGAAGGGTACGGCGCCTTGGCAACGGACACGATCGAAACCGTACACCGTCGTCTGGCCGATGCGTCCGTGTCGTTGAAAACCTCTATTCGCCAAGCGTCTCTCGAGACCCTCCTCGAAGAACTGTTACGGGAAAAACCCCGACGGGTCATCGTCAGTGCATCGAAGTCTATGTATCGGCCTAGCCAAATTCACGACGGGCGGTTGAAATGGATAGACGAAGAGCGATCGTAATTGATAGCGATCGCCGAGATATTGCCAAGTAAGGAAAAACGACAATGCAACAACGTGGTGTTACGGTTTGGTTTACAGGTCTCAGTGGTGCGGGCAAAACCACTATCAGTAAAGCGGTGGCGGAGCAGCTGCGATCGCGCGACTGCAAGTTAGAAGTCCTCGATGGCGATATCGTTCGCCAAAACCTGACGAAAGGTCTCGGGTTCAGTAAGGAAGACCGCGACGAAAACATCCGACGCATTGGCTTTGTCGCACACTTGTTGACCCGCAACGGCGTCATCGTGTTGGTGTCGGCGATCTCTCCGTATCGTGCGGTTCGCGAGGAAGTTAAAGAACGCATCGGCGATTTTGTGGAAGTGTTCGTCAACGCACCGCTGACGGTGTGCGAAGATCGCGACGTGAAAGGACTCTACAAACGGGCGCGATCGGGTGAAATTCAAAACTTTACGGGGATCAGCGATCCCTACGAACCCCCGACGAATCCGACGGTTGAATGTCGAACTGATTTGGAATCGGAAGCCGAAAGCGTTGAAAAAGTGTTGAATACGTTGAAATCGATGGGATATCTCATCGAGGATTGAGACGGCTCGCTCGGATGACGTTCTGACCGTCGAAGGGAGAGGCTTCAGGAAACCCGGTATCTTCGAGATGTCGGGTTTCTCATACGGAATCCGAATCTCAAACAGCGGTTTTTCCAAACCCTACCCCCCCTCTCTGTGTCCTCTGTGCCTCTGTGGTGAAGACTTCTTAAAACCCAGCTTATCGGGAACGGATTCCGTATCAGGACAGCTTTATCCTGAAATCCCTGGCTGACGTGGGGTTGGGCGTTTTTAGAACTCCCGCGATCGCCTTTTGCCTATCACAAAGCAAATATTTTGTCAACCCCCCTCCTCCTCTGAAGCACCGCCGAACAGCGAATCTCGTTCGGGTGGGGGAACTTCTTCGAGAGGGATTTCGAGATCGGTCGTTGGAAGTGCCGTATCGAGATCGAGAGTGTGACTCGAGGTTGGGGGATCGGCCGAGGTTTCCGTTTGGAGGGGCGGCGTCGCGTCTCGTCGTTGAATTTGAATTTGATGCAATCTCGGACCTTCGGCTGAAATCACCTTAAGTTCGAGATTGTCAAAGTTCATGGATTCGCCGATCTGCGGAATTTTCTGCATTTGATAAATCAGAAAACCGCCGAGAGTTTGATAGTCGTCCACGATCGGCAATTCGAGATTTAGGAGTTCGTTGACTTCTTCGAGGTGCAGTTGTGCTTGAACGATAAAGGTGCGATCGTCGAGCATTTTGACGCTGACATCGTCGTTATCCTCGTCTTCTGCACTTTCACCGATAATTTCGGCAACTAAATCTTGAATGGCGATCAATCCCGCCGTTCCGCCAAATTCGTCGACGACCATCACGATCGGTTGAGTCGATCGCTGGAGCAGGGGCAATAACTCACTCAACGGGGTGTATTCGGGAACGAAGCGCACCGGACGCACCCACGGACGGATCGGAGTTTCGAGGGCGATCTGGCCTCGAGCGAGCGGTTCGGCCAGTTCTTTGAAGTGAACGATACCGCGCACGTCGTCGAGGGATTCGCCGATGACGGGATAGCGGGAATGACCGCTGCGGGCGACTTCTTGCAAGAGTTGACTGAAGGTAGCGTCGCTGGGGAGGGCGGTAATTTGGGTGCGCGGAACCATGACTTCTTCAGCACAAACGTCGCCGAACTCGAAGATATTGGTCAGGAGTTCCCGTTCTTCGGCTTCGAGACCGGTGGATTCCCCTTCGAGGGCAATAATCCGTTGGAGTTCTTCGGGGGTGACGCGGTTCGACCAACTGCGATCGACGTTGCGAATTCCCACCAGTCGCAGCAGCCACCGCGTCGATTGGTTGAGAACCCACAGGAACGGATTGAACAACCGCGCGATCGCCAAACTCGGCGGCCCCAACAACCGAGCTAACTGTTCGGCGTAGAGCAAGGCGACTGACTTGGGACAGAGTTCGCCGAGGACGATTTGTAGGTAGGCGACGAGAACGAAGGCTAGCGGAATGGCGAAGGTATGCGTGAGGAACGTGCGCGTGGGGTCTGAGAGGGGTAACGCCATCAGCCCCGAGGCCACGAAAACGGCCATCGTGCGCTCGCCAATCCACCCCAACGCGAGACTCGAGAGGGTGATTCCCAGTTGCGTCGTAGATAGAAGGCGATCGATGTCCCGTTGGAGTGCTTGGACGGTTTTGGCGGGAACGTCGCCGGAATCGACGAGTTGGTCGATGCGCGATCGCCGCACGGATACCATCGAAAATTCCGCCGTGACGAAAAAGGCGTTGATGGCGATCAGTCCGAACACGGAGAGCAGTCGCAGCGAGACGGCTTGGGCGTTCACCTCGACTCGAGAAGCGGGGAGTCCCCAAGCTGGCGTCGCCACGAGAACGCCGATCGCGAGGACGAGGAGTAGAGAATTGAGTTCGGACAGCACGATCGCCTCGTGGCGTGCGATCGCGCGCGATCTCTGAGATCGATCGGTCGAGCGGTTCCCAGGAGGGTTCATTAGATCTCGGGGCGATTTCGGTCTTCAGAAGGGGGGAGAAACTCGTCGCTAGAGTTCATCGCCGACGACCTCGCTCGAACCGCTACCAATTTGGCCTTCGACTTGTTTGAGGATTTCAGACTCTTGGACAAACTGAACGGTTCCACTTTGACCCAATCCCTCGGGGCGGTTGTTAGCAAAGTTACCGTTCGGACGAAAATCGGGCTGCGTTACCCCTTTCAAGGCTTCTCGTCCCAGGGAAAATCCCCATACAGCACTGAAAACACCCGCGCCCACCATCAGGAGCAGCAACGCAATTGTTAGAACGACTGTAAAGTTGAGTTTCATTGCTGAGTTCCGTATTCGATGCCCTCGTTGGTGAAGTTCGGTTCTACTGTTTTATCATAGTCTCCGGCCAAATTTTCCGCAGACTGGAAATCGAGCCACCCCGTTCGACGGCAATTTTCGCGATTCACCTCGGAAATGGGGTACAATCGGAGTAAACTTTGGGCGGTTGGCCGAGCGGTTTAGGCAGCGAACTCATAATTCGCCTCAGGCGGGTTCAACTCCTGCACCGCCCACCTGAATTTTTAACAGAACTTACGCTCATACATTAACTGTAGGGTTGGCAATGCCAGCCCTTTCAAGGCGGTGAGGTGGTCAAACAGCGGGAGTGGCGGCCAAGTTTCGCTCACGACGGTTTCAATTTGGGTTGAGTCGGCGGTTTCCGCAGGACGCGATCGAGGTCGGCTCTGGATTTGAGGAGAATTTCAAGCTGAGCCGGATCGTTGGCGACGTTTTCGATTTTCGCCGCCGCCTCGGAAGCGTCGCTTAACACGCTTAACCAGTCGAGAAGTTCGCTGGTACTGGCTTGTTTCCCCTAGCTGCGACTGCGGCCTTGACTGCGAATTTCGAGGAATTTGGCGATCGCCTTCTCGATGACTTCGGCGAGAAAAGCCTGGACTCCGCAGGTTCCCCACCGCTACGAATCGAGATTTTCAATCTCCACCGGATCGATCGCCTCGGCCGGTTCGTAACCGAACACGCGAGAATAAAAGTAAAACTCTGCATCCAAGGCACGTTTGATAGTCTCCGCTTGGCGAAACCCGTGTCGTTCGCCTTCAAAGGGAACGTAAGCCACCGGTAAACCTTTCTTCCGCAACGCCTCCACCATCTGTTCGGCTTGACTCGGCGGCACCACAGTATCTTCTAACCCGTGGAAAAAGATCGTCGGACAAGACAGGCGATCGACAAAATGAATCGGCGATCGCGCTTCGTAAACGTCCTTGCGTTCGGGATACGGCCCCACTAGGCGATCGATATACCGCAACTCGAACTTGTGAGTATCCGCCGCCCAAGTTTCCAAATTGCTGACACCGTAATAACTCGCCCCCGCTTTGAAGGTATCGCGGAACGTCAGGGCGCAGAGAACCGTATATCCTCCCGCACTACTTCCCGTAATCGCCAAGCGATCGCCGTCCACCAAACCGCGATCGACTAAATATTTCGCACCGTTTGCACAGTCGTCTACGTCCACAACGCCCCAATTTCCATCGAGGCGTTGGCGGTAATCTCGTCCGTATCCCGTACTTCCCCCATAGTTCACCTCGAGGAACGCAAAACCGCGACTCGTCCAATACTGAATCGACAACCGCAGCCCCGTCGAAGCACTTGCAGTCGGTCCGCTGTGACTTTTGACCAACAGCGGCGGTTTCTCACCGTCCGGGGCTTGATAGTCGGGGTTCGTGGGAGGATAGAAAAAGCCATAAGCCGTCTGTCCGTTTTCCGTGGGAAATTCGATCGCTTCCGGTTTCGAGATGTAGCTGGGGTCTACCTCTACATCGCTCGATCGCCGCAAAATCTTCATGTCGTCGCGATCGACATCCATCAACACCAACGCACTGGATTCCGTCGGCGAACTTCCCAAAAACGCCACCCGATCCCCCCGTCCTCTCACCGAAGAAATCTGCGTGTAGGGGGTTTCCAAATTTTGCAGGCGTTTCGTCCCCAAGTTCAGCGTCGCCATCTGCCACATTCCCTGTTGCGTATAGGTGCAGATGAGGCGATCGCGCCCCAAAAACGCATAGGTGGACATTCCGAACACCCACTGCGGCGTCGCAAACTCCGCGTTGAGTGGAAACAACGGTTCGACCCCCACCTTACCCAGACGGTACAGGTTCCACCAACTGGCGCGATCGCTGGCGAAATACAGCGTTCCGTTCGGCGACCACTGGGGCTGAAATACCGATTCGTTTGCGCCCCCCGTCACAGTCTTCCCGTTACCCAACTTGCTATCGTCGTCGATATCGGCCAACCACAACTGAGTCCCGTCCCAGGGCATATTGGGATGGTTCCAACTCAGCCAAGCCAGTTGGTTTCCATCGGGACTCAAGGCTGGGGAGGCATAGAAGTCGCATCCCGAGACGAGAACCTCTACAGACCCGTCAAACCCCACCGTAACGAGGGTATTTTCCGGTTCCCCCTTGCCGCTGTGGTCTTCCCGCACGCACAACAGGCGATCGCGGGGGCGATCGACCACAAAATCGGCATAGCGGAACGCCCCTTCTGGCGTCAGGGGTTGCGGGGTTTCTCCCAAGGGTTGGCGGTAGATGCGTCCGTCGCTGACGTTAGAAAAATAAACGACACCGCTATCGACAACGAACGCCCCACCCCCGTACTCGTGGACGCGACTGCGAACGTTGTAGTCCTGTGGGGTCACGTCTGCGGTCGTCCCGTCCGGTTGGCGACGGACTAAGACGTTGCGGCCGCCTTCTGAGGGACGGCCTTCGACCCAGTAAATCTCGTCACCGTCGAAGGCCAGTCCTCCCAAGCGGATACTTCCCGACGCGATGAGGTCGGAAGTAATCGGGGATTTCCAAGTACCGTAGGGGGCGATCGCGGGGCGGTTCGGTGTCATCGCTTCGTTTATAATTAGTCGTCTTCGGAAATGAGGGCGTTGCCGTCACCACCGAGCAGTTCGGCGATGGCCTGGTGTTCGCGCGGTACCCGCGAGGGGGGATCTTGTCGCGCGTCGGTAATCAGCCAATCGAGGGCGGCGGCCTGCACGTCGATGGCATTTCCCAAGCGATCGACGCAGTAGCGACCGAACACCAATTTATCCACTAGGCGAATGCCTCGCCCCAACCGAGAATACTCGAAAATGACGCTGTTATCGACGGTGGCGTTGCTCCCAATACAACAACTCGGGCCGATCATGCTGGGGCCGACGATTTTCACGCCGTCTTCGATGCGTGTCATCGATCCGATGTAAACCGGCCCTTGGATATCGACTTTGTCCCAGTTGACGACGACGTTCAAGCCGGTATAAACTCCCGGTACGACTTCCCGACCGGGTATTCCTACGTTTTTGACTTCGCCGCGCAAGACACTGCGGATGGCTTTCCAGTAGTCGGGAACGCGCCCGATGTCCACCCACTGGAAATCCATACTCAATCCGTAAAACGGCGCTCCCATTTCGACGAGTTTCGGGAATAGGTCGCCCCCGATGTCGTATTCGACACCCGAGGGGATGTAGTCGAGAACTTCTGGCTCGAAAATGTAAATTCCCGTGTTGATATCGTTGCTGAGGGCTTCGTCAACGGACGGCTTTTCCTGAAACGCTTTGATGCGACCGTCTTCGTCGGTGACGACGACGCCGTAACTGGACACTTCGTCTTTGGGAACGGGTTTGAGAATGACGGTGGCGATCGCTCCTTGTTTACGATGCCATTCGATGGCTGAGGAGATGTCGAGGTCGATTAAGGCGTCGCCGCACAGCACCACGAAGGTATCGTCAAAAAACGGATAGAAGTCTTGAATTCGCTTCATTCCACCCGCCGACCCCATCGCTTTTCCGAGGAGTTCGCCGTCGGCGATTTTTCCTTCAAAGGAGTAGCCGATTTGCACGCCGAATCGTTGACCGTCGCGGAAGTAGTTTTCGATTTCGTTGGCGAGGTGGCTGACGTTGACCATGATTTCGTCGAAACCGTGTTGGCGCAGCAATTCGACGAGAAACTCCATCACTGGCTTTTGCAGGATGGGAATCATGGGTTTGGGAATCGTGTAGGTGATGGGGCGCACGCGGGTTCCTTTCCCCGCTGCCAAAATCATCGCTTTCATACGAATATATCTCTTGAGATCCTGAGTCTACTTGGATTTTGCTGGATCTTCTCAACCCGATCGCTTCGGGGCGATGCCACGGTGACGCGAGACGAACGCTGTTTGAGGGATTGGGAGTCTGTTGATAGGGTAACACTCGCCTCGATTGCTCGAGACGATCGACTTTCCCACTATACGATACGAACAGACTGGGGCAAAACGGAGAGATAAGGTGGTACAGACGCTCTTGCAGATAGGGGAAAATCCCCTGTTGCATTAGGCGATCGCGCGGATTTTTAAGTCTTGATAAAAGATGTCTTGGGACAGTTCGATTTTCGACTGAGACGACAGCAGCAGTAACGCCCAAAAGACGGCTACTTGACGGTGAGCGAAGTCTCCTCGGGCGTCGGTGTTGGGCGTCCAACAGTCCAGCAGGCGATCGAAAGCGACCCACTCTCGTCCTTCGGAAATATCGTCCCAGTTTTGCAGCAGGAATCGTTCGATTTCAGCGGCGGTTTCGGTCAGGTTCTCTTGGTGCGCCAGTTGACCGATTTCTCGGGCTGCTTGGCGTTTTGAAGATTGCAGTCGCCGACGGCTACGCTGGGGGATGGGGTTGTCTTCGAGTTGTTTGGCGATCGCCTGCACTCGATCGATCATTTCTTGGAGCGTTACGGGTCGCGTGCGCGGGGGTGGAGCGACGGCGCGGCGGCGCAGTTGGGTTTCTAGGCGCAGGGGAAGGGAGAGCTGTTCGGGATCGTTCTCGTCTAGCCAATCGACTTCTTCGGGATCTGCGGTGGAGTCTTCCTCGAAAAGTTCGGAGGCGCGCACGAGTGTATCGGCTTTGAGCAACAGCAGCATCGAGGCGTAGAGAAACGCCTGACCCGAACGAGACAAGTCGGCTTCGTAAGGGGAGCGACCGTTGCTAGCAGTGGGGGTCAGTTGGTTCAGGTGTCGGTCGATGACATCGACGACTCGCACGTCCCACGGGTCTATCTCTCCCCGTTCGGCCAGATCGAGGAGCAGTTCGATAGCGTCTTGAGCGATCGATACGGTCAACGACAGAAACCTCCGTGACAGTCGCGCGTTCGATTCGCGGTTGCGAACGTGCTTTGGCATTGTACCGCAACGGAGGTCTCGACTGCTCGGCGCTTCGGGACTATCGCGAATCCGGTTTTTGGGCGATCCCCAAGTCTTTACTCGATTGCTTGAGCTGTTTCCAGAGTTCTCTAACTTGGATATAGGCTTCTTCTGGTGATAATTTTCCGCCGGTTTCTAAATTGCTGATGAAACTCACTCGTTGGGCGAATTCTTGCAAGTTGGCATCGAAGAGTAAAACTTCTGGATGTTCGGGCGCGACGGCTCCGCGATAAGGGATGTGGGGATACAAAAATTGATTGCGATCCATGGTGATAACCTTTTGATAAATGAGTGAGATTCTTAGTTCGATTTTCCTCTTAACCTTATCATAACCTTTTTTTGAAATGCCGACAACTGACAGTCTAGAGAAATAGTTTTTGCAATAAATCGTAACTGATGGAGATTGCTTATAGTGTGACTTATATTGCAACAATAAGCGATCTTCTTTAGGCTTAGAAAAATTCATAACTAAAACTCATAACTATCGAAAAACCAACGCTCAGTTTACTCAAGAGCTTAATTTGACTGACAGCATGGTTTTGACGAGAAGAATGAAATTTGTTTCTGTATTTTTGGGAACAATTCGAGAAATAAAAAGCTGGAATCTATTCCTCCATCGATCGAACCTTAACTCTAGTATAGGCGATCGAACTCCAGAAATGTCTTCCGTACGATCGCGACAGTAATTACCGATATACGATCGATGAAACTCGTTCGAGATATCGGTTTTTGCGGATCGGTAAACACAGAAACGCCGTTTGTTCGTATTCACGAGCAGCGTCCACTAAATTTTGGCAAATTTGACGAGATGCGATCGCTGATGAAAACTTAGCTCTCGTTTTGTAGACCGTTAGATACAGTCGTTTCGGTCGATTTATCTCAGTTGTGACCCCACTTTAATTTGACCGAGAGTGTGTCTCCCTCAATGCCGTTGTTTCAGTGAAGGGTATTGAAGCTGAGATAAAAAAATGCGCTAATGTAAAAATATTATGGTGAAAATCGGGTAAAACAGGTAAAAGGTAAGCGATCGTTGTGGATTTTATCTGATTTTCATTTTTTAAATCAACAAACGAATGGTAATAACTCTTTCACGCGTATGCTAACCGATCTCTTCTCGAGCGTCCAGATTGTTAATATTTCGTGACGAGCGCAATGGGACACTTGGGAAACAGATACGATCCGAAATCCGTTTTCGATAAGCGAGTTTTCAAGAAGTCTTCACCACATCCCCCCTTAGCCCCCCAAGGGAGAGGGGAGTTGGGGGGATAGAAGGGCTTGTCGGGTTGGAAAAAACCAGTATTTGAGTTCTCGACTCCGCTCGGACTCAACGCTGAGCGGAGCCGAAGCGTTGAGATTCGGATTCTGTATGAAGCGCGATCGGTAAAGTGCGATCGCACAAGAGCGAACCCTTGCCTTAAACTGACCGAGCAATATTGACGAGCGATTTTAGACTGATGTTCCAAACCACGCGACGCCGTCTCGCCATCTGGTATACCACTGTCACCGCCATCTTACTGTTGGTCTTCGCCACGACAGTCTATCTCTACGTGCGATCGACCCTGATCGATCGCGTAGACGACACCCTCAAGCACGTCGTCGAAGTGGTGTCGCGATCGATCGCCCTCGAGAACCAACAACACCACCCCTTCCAACCCGACATCGAACGCAGCGTTCGCAACAACGCCAGTTCCCTCGAAGAAGACCGTATCGACCTCGAATGGTTCAGTCCCAACGGAGAACTCCTGTGGTCGACGCTCTCAGAACCTCTCGACATCCCCTTGAGTACTACCTCGACGCCACAAACCGTTTACCGGCCGAGCCAATTCGCCCCCGAAAGAAGTGCGACCCCGCAACGGTTTCCAGGGTTGGGGAACGTACGATCCGAAAGCCGTCCGGTACTGCGTCAAATTACCAAACCCATCAAAATCGATCGCCAACCCCTCGGCTACTTGCGCGTCAGTCACCCCTGGTTTGAAATCAGCAAACCCAGCCGCGACTTCGTCATCGATCTCAGTTTTGGATTTATCGTCATGGTAACGTCTGTCGCGGCGATCGGTTGGTGGTTGTCGGGATTGGCTATGAATCCAGTTCGCGAGTCCTACCAACGCTTAAAGCAGTTTACCGCCGATGCCTCCCACGAACTACGAAGTCCGATCGCCAGCATTCAAACCAACGTTCAAGTGGCGTTAGCCGAACCCGAGACGGTGCAAGGGTCGTGCTTCCAACAGTTACAAACGATCGAACGGCTGACTCGCCGCTTGGGTCGGTTGGTGGACGATTTGCTGTTTCTGACGCGACAAGATAGCGGTATGGTGCAGTCTCAAAAGGAGACGGTATCCCTAGAGGCGGTGTTAATCGAAGCCATTGAGGAACAAGAGGCGATCGCCATTGAAAAGCAAGTGGAGTTACAGGTCGATATTGTCGAACCCCCCTCGCAACCTGACGCCACGTTTGGTCTATACGGCGATCGCGATCGCCTGGTGCGGCTGTTTGCAAACTTGCTCGGAAACGCCGTTCTCTACACTCCTCCAGGGGGAACGGTTACGGCTTCCTTAAAGTACGTCACCACCAAACAGGGGTCGGCCTTACAAGCTCGGGTCGAAGATACTGGAATCGGCATTTCTCCCGATGCTTTACCTCACGTGTTCGATCGCTTCTATCGCGCCGATCCCGCGCGATCTCACGATGCTTCTCATCGCGTCGGATCGGGGTTGGGACTCGCCATCGCTCGAGCGATCGTCGATAACCACGACGGCGAGATTTCTATCGAAAGCGAGGTCGATCGCGGTACCGTCGTTACCGTGTGTTTTCCCCTATTGTATTGAGAAAGCAAGGGAGAGGGGGAGAGAGGGAGAGAGGGAGAGGGGGAGAGGGGGAGAAAGGGAGAGGAGGAGAAATCCTCTTCGTTATCAATTCTCGATTCCCCCTCCCATCCAGGGAACGTAACGGGAGATATCAAAGAGTTTGCCAAATTGGTGTTGTATCTTTTGATAGAGGTTTAGATCGACCGTGCGGATGTGGACGTGGCCGGTTTGACCCGGTAAAAGGAAGCCGTCGTCGTTGTCGAGGAGTAACGTCACTTCTAATACGGGTTTGGCGCCGGGGGTTTCGGAATCGATACTCGGGCCGATTTCGGAGACTTCCGCCCTGTAGTCGGTGTTTCCTTGGTTCTCCGTTTGGAAGCGTCCCAGTTGACCCTTACTCACCAGATTTTTATCCCCTTGGGCGATTTGGACGCGGGCTTCGAGTTCCCCTAAATCGACAATTTGCAGCAGCGTTTCCCCCGCTTCCATGCGCGTCCCGTCTCGCAAATCTAAGCCTTCGGTAATCACCGTTCCGTCTGTGGTCGCCCGTAGCGTTAATTCCCCTCGTTGGTCTTCTAACCGTTCTAATTCGGCTTCAAACGAGGCGATCGCATCTTGGTGACTTTGCACTTTCGCCGCCGCTGCGGTGACTTCTTCTTCAGCCGATTGTCGCTGGGCGATGCGACTGTCGAGTTCGTCTCGCACTTGCATCAGTTCGTCTTCGAGGCGGTGGCGAACGTCTTGAATGCGTTCTCGGTTGGCGTCGATGTTGCGATCGCGTTGCAGGGCGAGGTTTTGTTGGCGATCGATCTGACTGTTTAACTGGGCGATGCGAGCGATCGTCGCTTCGAGTTCCCCTTCTTTTTGTTCGATTTGTCGCGCAATATTCGATCGCTGGCTCGTGACATTGAAAATATACTCGTCCGCGATCGCACTTTCTGCAATCAGAGGTTGTAACCGTTCCATTCGGGTGTCGCTATTTCTGAGATCCTCGCGCAGTAACCCCAGTTCGCCTTCGAGCGATCGCTGTTGCGTTCGCACTTCCGCAATTTCCCCTTCTAATCTCGCCACCTCGTTTTCATATCCAGCGATTTCGTAGCGTATCCCGTCGATTTCCCGTTCCACCTGGCGAGTTTGGGGAACTCCCGTTCCCGAAGCGGCGGCGTCGTAGTCGTTGAATTCGCGATCGAGTCGCCGTTGAACGTTGGATTGTTCCGTTTGAGCCGCCATCAAGCGAGTTTGCGCGATAATTAACTCCCGTTCGGCGATTTGTAACGCCGATTCTTCCTGTTCGATCGATCGTCGCACCTCCGCAATGCGATCTTCTAATTCCGGATTGTCGATCGTGGCGAGAATATCTCCAGCTTGGACGCGATCGTTGCGACGCACTCGTAGATCGACGATACCCGATTCAACCGTCGTCACCGCTTGGCGTTCCCCAGGACGAGAATCGATTTCCGCTTCCCCCGTCACGTAATTCGGAAGCGGAATCAAGCCCAACGTCCCCACGCCAACGGCCAAAACGCCCGCGATCGCCCAACGGTTGAGGTTTCCCTTCGACTCCGCCACAGGCGTCTCTGAAGTCAGTTGCGGGGCGGGTTGGGTGGGCTTGTCCGATTTCAGCGGTGTCGCAGCGGTTCCCTGGGGCGGAACCACTTTTAATGGAGAGTTGTTCGGCTGAGGTTGTGGGTTCATGGGTAGATGCTAAAAACGACAGTAACAAAATCGACAGTGATAGGACTTATGCAGAAACCCGATTTCTTAATACAACTTCCTCCAAGACTCTCTGTGTTCTCTGTGTCTCTGTGGTGAAGAATTCAGTCAAAAATTTGGGAACCCCAATCAATCCTCCGGGGCAAAAATGTAGTAAATCGCCCAGAGTTCCACGAGAAACAGAGCGATCGCGGGAATATTGGTCAGCGTCCACCCCATCAGACGGAAAAACAGAAAGCCAAAGACGCTACAGATGTAGACCAAACTCAAAGGGGCGTAAACCGCCAAAATTTTGCGATCGCGGGAAGTTTCGCGAATCGGCTTTCCTTGCAGCAAATTTTTATAAAAGCCAAACGAGCGACTGCGGAGGTTGTTAATTCCCGTCGCCGCCACCGCCAAATGGTAGCCGTCGAACTTCGCCAGAGGATTCAGGTTGAGCGCAACGGTAAACAGCGACGACGCCATCAGCAAGTAACTGGCGGTGTACAGCCAACTTCCCTCAATCGACAGGTTCCAAGTCCAAAGGGCGATCGCGGCGATGGAAATTTGCGTCAAAACCCCCACCCCCACCACTTGAAGCCGCTGCCACCGCGACAAACAATAGGAATCAGTGGTGTTCGTGTACGCAGCGGGAAACAAGCACATAAACAGCAGTCCCATTTCCGGAACCACGCCACCATAATGCTTGAGGGTAAAAGCGTGACCGAGTTCGTGAACCGACACCACCGCCAACGCCAACAGAACGAAGGAAAGCATCAAACTTCCCCCTTGTGTCTTCCACAGTTGCGTTCCGATATCGAGAATTTCCCCTTGTTGCGACAAACCCACCACCAGAGACGCCACGAGAAACGCCGTCAAACTCCAGCCAAAACCCCTCGTCCACAGCCAGCGCAATCGATCGATATGTCGCGTCAGCCAGTTATCGGGATTCAGCAGCGGAACCCGGAAAAAGAGTAACTGCATGGGGTTGAATTGGCCCCGTTTGCGTTTTTGAGGTTCGGTACCCTCCAGCATTCCCGTCGCCGCCAGTAGTTGCAGGAGTTTGCGCCATTGTTGGGGATCTATGGCGGTGTCCGTCGTGGTGTCGCCCCCTAACTTGGCATCGATCGCAGCTTTGTCGACGGCGGAAACTTGTAAATAGGTGCGATCGATCGGATTCCGCAACACCCAGTACCCATCGGGATTTTTCACCCATTCCACCCCAGCCTTGAAACGAGGGGAAGCGTTAGACGACGGTGGCGAGTTCGGAGAATCGAGGGCTAACACGCCCAAATCCACCAGTTTTTGAATCAATCCCGTCACGAGTTGCGCGTCGATGACGGTAAACTCTCGCTGACAGCGGCGTTGCACCTCAGCCACGCTGTATTTTCCGACGAAGTATCGCAACGCATAGCCTTCGGCCCCCGAAAGCTGAAATCGTGCCGCCGTGACGCGAGAGCGCAACAGTACGCGATTGTCTTGTTTGAGTTGCAACAGTTGCCAATAGGGGCGAATATCGGGACAAATCCAATCGTCAGAGATTGCGATCGCCGTCGGAAGCGGAGAACCCGTAACCATATCCAGTGAGATGCCAACCCTTCATCTTTCTCTCGGTGAAATCGCACCCGGTTTTACGGCGATCGTCGGGTCTTGTAACAACTCTTCACGAAAAAGACGGAAAAAACGAAACCCGGAGACAAGGAAAAGACCCCTCACCTCCCCATCGCATCATTGCATCATCACCTCATCTTCCGATGCTGTTGGTTGTGTTGAAGCCACTGCTCGAACCGTTTCTCGAAGGCGAAAGCTTCTTTCTCGAACAGATTGTTTTCGTAGACGCGATCGGCGCGTTTGTAGGCGAGAAAATATTGATAGCCAAATTCTCCCAAGCCGCCTAACTGTTCCGACTGGCGGACGTGAATCAGTTCGTGGGCTAACAGGATAACTTGTTCGAGGTCGTCGGGACGGTAGGACTCGTTGACGTAAATACGATATCCGTACACCTGGGCGTTCGAGTAGCCGAGATCGAGTCGCAGGTTCGCCCCCACCCAGTTATCCATCAGCTTGGCGTCATAGACGATGCGAACCCGATCGACCAAATCGCCAAAGTAAGGACGCAGATACTGTTTTTGAGTCTCGTTGAGGGGTTGGGGGCGTTCGTGGTTGCGTTCCATCACGTGAGCGATAGCCTGGTACGCTAAGGCTCCCAAATTAGCTAAGACGGGTTCGGGAATCGAATCGGGAACTTGACCGCGACAGACTTGTCCCAAGGCGGTTTCGGGAGAATAGCACGCTCGAGCCACTAAACTCGAGAGAGATGCCAGGAAAACTCCCGCCGACAGACACCCGAGTAGCCCGCTCAGGTAAACCGCAAATCGAGAATGACGTGGCATTAACAACTAACAGCAACAGTTCGTTACCAGTTCGAGGTGAAATCGACAGCAGAGGTCGCCTCGTGTCGAAGGACATTTGACTCACACCTAAATTTATGCTTCGACTTCGACAATGAGGATGACCCGTTCCGGCTTGTCGTCCGGAGGGACTTTATTCTTATTAAAACAGGAGTCTCAAAGGCGAGACCGCTATCTGGCTCACCAAAAATGTTAAAAATTAAATATTAAATTTTAAGTCAATTTGTTAAAGATTTTTAAGAAATGGGGCGATGCAACCGAAAAGGGTGTTTCGATCGCGCCACAACAGCGGTATCGTAAGATCCGTGTCGTTGACTCGAACGAGATGGCTGTTTACGAAGATCGAGAAGCCTATATTCCGTATCGCTTGAGCGATCTCGTCGAACTGTGCGTGTCCGACAGTTCTTTTGACGAGTCCCAAGCGGAGAAGTTCCGAGAATTTTGCAATCTATTAGCGGCGTACTACCATTTTCAGTTTCACCGTTACGCTCGCACCATCTTAGACAACTATGCTCCGTTCGATCCCGATCGCACGACCGTTGCGATTCGCGATCTGACCGCCTCGGATCTCGCCCAGATGGAAGAACGGGTCGTGTCATCGTTTCGTCACATTCTCGAGCGAGCAAACTATATCGAACTGTCTCGAGAGTTGCTTGAAGAAGCTTTTGAAGATCGATCGCTCATCGATTTGAAAACCAACGTCGATTTTCAAGATTTCGATCGCTTCCTGTGCTACTATCGCGGCGACGTATTTCAAACGATCGACGTTAAAAAATGGATATTTTTTACGCGAAAATTGAAACTCGATATTTTAGAGCGAGTGGCTGTTTTTATTAAATATAAAGGAAAAGAATATTTTCGACGCAAAAAAATCGATCCAGATAGTCTCGAATTCGAGCCGGGAAAAACCTACGTTTATTTGTATAAAAACGTTCCCAAACCCGATCTCGAATTTCTCTTTCCTAACGTTAAAACCAGCATGACGTTAAAAGATCGGTTGTTATTTGCCGTTCCGGCGATCGGGGCGGCCGTTCCGGTGATGCTCAAGGTTTTACCGCAACTGTTACTCGTGATTGGCGTCGTTCTGTTTCTGACCGTCGGCTCGCACGAAATCGGCGCCCTGCGAGCCGACGAAGACGACGTGGAAAATCTTACCCCCGTTTTACTGGCTGTCCTGTCACTTTTGATAGCACTGGGAGGCTTTGCCTTCAAACAATACAGTACCTATCAAGGCAAAAAAATTAAGTTTCAAAAACACGTGACCGAAACGTTATTTTTCCGAAACATTGCCAGTAATTCCAGTGTTTTTACCCTATTAATTAATGCAGCCGAAGAAGAAGAATGTAAAGAGATTTTATTAGTGTACTACCACTTACTTCAGAGTTCCGAACCGCTGACGCCTTCGCAACTCGACGATCGCATCGAAACCTGGATGGAGGAAAACTTCAAGACGGCGATCGATTTCGACATTAACGGACCGCTGAAGAATTTAGAAGCCATTCGAGGCGGTCCGGATAACTCACCGCTGATGCAGTACGACGAACGCGGTCGATGTCAGCCGCTTCCCCTCGAAACTGCGAAAGCCGTCATCGATGAGATTTGGGACAATGCGTTTCAGTTTTGCCGAGAGTAGCGATCGCCTAAATCCACCCTTCCCGTTCCAAATCCTCGATCGCCTGTAACCCTCGCGGATCGCCGACGCGTAACAGCGACGATCGCGCGTCTTCCCGAACGCCCATATCCTCGTCGTCTTCGAGGGCTTCCAACAGCGAATCGATCGCCCCGGCGTACACCACGTTCGAGGGCAGTTCCCGGCATAGCTGTCCCAGCGCCCAGGCACAATTACTCCGCACCGCTGCCACCGGATCGCGTCGCAACCCTTCGATCAGCGGGGGAATCGCCGCCAAAATCGACTCGTACCCCACCTTCGAGAGTTGACCCAAAGAACTAGCCGCCCACAAGCGCACGGCGGAAATATCCGTTTTCAGGGCATCGATCAACGGTTCGACTGCCCGTTTGTCGCGACAGTTACCCAACGCCCAAACCACCCCTTTACGGACGTAACCGTTCCAATCTCCCAAGCTGGCCACGAGGGGTTCGACGACATCGGCGCGGGTGTTGCGTCCCAAGGCGTAGGCGGCGCTGACCCGCGCTAACGGGCAGGCATCCTGTAACATTTCCGTCAACTTGGGAATCGCCCGCTCGTCGCGCAGTTCGCAAAACGCCCGCGCTGCAACGATCCGCTTTTGAGGATCGGACTCGTCTAACAGTCGCAGCATCGCATCGGGATCGGGCGGGGCGTTCTCTGCCGCGTCCGCCGTTTCGAGGGCGTCCAAAGGACTGTCTGAGGGGTTGGTCGAAAGTGTTCCGAGATCGTCGTTGTGCATACTGTTCGAGTGGAGTTGACGCTCTCCCCCCAACCCTAGCGGGTATGGTCGGAGATTCCTGTTTCACTGGCTCATGCCTAGATAAACGAGCCAGCCCGAATACCCCCGGTCAGAACGCCTTCACAGGCTGTTTGTTTAACGTCCACGATGCGCCCCACCGCAGACATAAGCGAGAATCAAATTC
>NZ_JAQNCQ010000322.1:0-19275 GCF_028368005.1 Geitlerinema sp. CS-897
ACACGCTCAGATGGGGTAAGATGGTGATGGCTCATTGGTTCGATCTTCAATTAGGTAATTATTCATGAAAGATCGAAGTATAGCCGATGAGCCTTTATTCGTAAACCCACCGGTGTTGCATTTCATTTTTGAATCGGCGGTCACAAATAAGTTTTTGTGAGGGCAAACAATTATGAATTTCAATCGCAACTTACAAGTGAAAGCATTTCAAATTCTTTCTTCGCTTGGCAAAGAACTCAAGTACCATCGTAGCGAAGTAAAAATCTTGCAAGTCGTTGCCGAGAAAGTTTACGAGCTAACACAAGCTCCTCACATTTATGGTGTTTTCAAACATCGGCTAGATAGTTCGCTCGACCTCGTCTTGAATTATGAAGACGGTCACATTAAATCCGTTGGCGATGCAGAAGTTAGACTTCAAGAAATTGGTATAAATAAAATTTTAGAAGTTATTAAAACACATAAAATACTGTCATTTAAAACTACAGAGAATTTACGTCGTCGGGAGGTATCCGACCGCGATTCCTCTTGTTGGCTAGGAGCGTCGTGGTTGGGAGTACCCATGAGTGCGATCGATCGCACGATCGGCGCACTGATCGTTCAACACCCGACTCAAGAAAATGCTTACACAGAAGAACTGGCTCAAATCTTAGATACGATTACCGATTTAGCCGCCAATGCTATTGACTATTATCGGTTACACGAGCGTGTTAAGATTATTGCCGAACTTGAAGAAAAGTTCACAATAATTGAGGCAAAAAGTGAACGAGAAATACTTGAAAAAATATACGAACAAATTCAAAGCCTTAGAGATATCGATACTCAGTCCCTATCAATTGTATTGCAAGACAAATATAAGAAGACTCTTAAAGTCGTTTTGTTAAATGGAAAACTATGTGATACCCATGACAAACACAAACAAGAATGCTTATTGAAGCGATTAAATCAAGATCGCATTAATGTAATCATCAAAAATCAATCTCCTTTATTGTTATGTAGAGAAAAAGAAATTGAAACCCAAATCGACGAAGTTTATGAAACCGAGTTAGCGTCATGGGTTGGTGTTCCCATGAGAATCCACGGACGAGCAATCGGTGTGTTTATTATCGAACATCCAGATGTAGACTCGCCAGAGTATTTGTATAACAAAAATGATGCTGAATTTTTAGACATTTTATCCGATCGAGCGGCTAATGCGATTCATCGAGTACAGCTCGAGCAGCGTTATACTGCTTTAGCCAAAATTGAAAGCGATCTGTTAGCTCAAACAGATTTAAATGAAGAAACAATTATTAAAATTATTGCCGAACGAGCTCGTGAAGTTAGTGATGTTTATAACTTATGCATTTTCTTGTTAGATGAATTAACTGAGGAGCTTACACTAAAATTTGCTTACCGAAAAGATAAATCAGTTGATGTATCAGACGATCTTCAAAAAAATCAAATTTTAGCTAATGTTCCTGAAAGAATTATCAAGAAAGTTTTAAAAACTCAGCAACGTAAACGCATTGACACAAAAGCTGAAGTAAAATCATATTTTATTCCAGAACCTCAACATAAATACCCTGCTAGCTTGCTTGCTGTACCGATGAAAATTCGTGATACAAGCATTGGGGTATTTGTTGTTTATCATATGAAAGAAGAATACATATATGACTCAGATGACGCACGTTTCTTGGACGAACTTTCCGATTATGCGGCTTTAGCTTTAGATAACGTACATCTCCGAAGGTTAGAAAAGCAAAACTTCGAGCAACGAATTTCCAATTTGTACTCAGTGCATGAAATTTATAAAGCTGTTAATGAAAATTCACTTGAAGATATATTGGATTTAATTCTTGAGGCTGGAGTTCAATTTACCGATTCTGATTACGCCGATTTGTGGCTTTACGACAAGAGGCATCAAAGTCTCCAAATTAAAGCAAATTACAAAAATCGTCGAACTTCAAAACTAAAAAATTTAGAACAATCGACGGATGAAAACTGGAATGCTATGGGTGGCATTGCAGGTCAAGCACTCATCAATCGCCAATCGTACTACAGTCCTAATGTTAAGGAAGATCCTCACTATGTTGAAGTCAGTCCGGACGTGCGATCGGAGTTCATCATACCACTGATTTTCCAAGATAAAATTTTGGGTATTCTCAATTTAGAAAGTAAAAAACGAAATGCGTTTTCAGATGATTGTCAAAAACTTACAGAAACACTTGCCGATTCTGCAGCAGTTGCGATTGGAACGTCTGGCTTAAAAAGCCAATTAGAACTTAGCAATCGAAAACTCAAAAAGAATAACAATCGACTCACTCTTTATAAAGAACTTTTAGAGAAACTAATCACGACGATTGATGTACCAGCAGATGAATTGTCAATTTTGGAATATATTCACGATCGAGCGTCGTTCTTGATGGACACTGGAAATATGTATATTGCTCTGTACGAACCAGAAAATGATTTAATTGATTTTAAAATAGTGTATGTAAGAAATGAAAGTGTGCCACCTTATCCTCCAAGGAAACTGAGTGAAGGTCGAGGCAAAACCGAACAAATTATTAAAACAAAAAAAGCAATTCGTCACACATCAAAAGAATCTCAAAAGTGGTATAAATATGAAGGTCAAAACTATATAGATGAAGACAAAAATTTTCCGGCTTTTGCTTGGCTTGGAGTTCCTATCTTATTAGGAGAACAAGAAAACGATCGTTGTTTGGGAGTTATTGCAACATATAGTACTGACGAACAACATATATATACACAAGATAATCAAGACATTTTAGAACAGTTGGCACGTTGGGCAGCGATCGCATTAGAAAATGCTAGAATCACCCAAAAAGTTGCTGAGCAAGAAAATATGCTGACCCGTTCTTTGGTTGCTCAAGACTTGGTTCATCGTCTGAATAGTCTGGCTGGTTCTATACCTATTTGGTTGCAGTTACTTGAAAAAGAAGTCAAAACAACACAAACAATAAATGTTGACAATGTTGATAGGTATATCAGCAAAATTCAGGGAAATCTTCGAGGGTTATTCGATCGAGTACAGAAATTAAAGCAACCAGAACAAGAAATCGAGGTTGAATTGAATAAAGTTTTATCTTCCTTGCTCGATAGCTGCTTTATTTTATATAGCCATGAAGTCGAGTCAGATCGATTAACGATTCAACATAACTTAGATGAATGTGTTTGTCGGGTGAAAGGGCTACCTTCTCTAATTGAAAACTCGCTAAACTCCATAATCAAAAATGGCATAGAAGCAATTTTAGAAAAAGATGTAGGTCAACTAAAAGTTGAGGTTTCCGATTTTGATGAAAAATTTGTTCGTATTATCGTCAGCGATACAGGAATTGGAATTCCCAAAAATCTACAAGAAGAAATTTTTACACCATTTTTTACAACTAAAAAGAATGGTAGTGGATATGGTCTTTGGCGGGCTAAAAGCATTTTTGAGAAGATGGGAGGACAAATCTCTTTTGAATCCGATCCTGGTGTCGGGACATCATTTATAATTACTTTGCCGAAATTTTGAGTTTAGGGTGAATTAATGTCAGTTTCTATTTTACTGGTAGACGATTTAGACCACTGGAGAGATATCTTAAGGGCGCTCTTAGAAGATTGCCTTAGAGAATATGAAGTGGAAATCATGGAGTGTTCGAGATTTGATAATGCTCTGAAGCTTATACAAGCTCGAAAACACAAATTCGATCTGGCAATTTTAGATTTGAGACTTGTTGAAGATTCATCCTCAAATATCCAAGGATTCAGTTTGCTAATAACAATAAAAAAAATATCTCCAGCAACAAAAGTTGTACTAATGACAGCATATCACCAACCTGTTGAAGGACAAGAAAATGAAGCCGATCTTTTTATAAAAAAAGTACCCGATACAGGGATGTTTAATGTGATTGAGTTTCAGGAAAAAATTAGAAATCTGCTACTCACAGATTGTTGAGTGTTGAAAATAGTAAATTGACGCTAAACTGCATTTTTTCGAGAATATTGCCATGCTCGATCCCGTCTCCAGCTTGTTCGTCAGCTACATCGTCACAAATATCGCTCAGAAAGCCCTCGAGGGTTACGTTCAGAAATTCTTCACGAACGCGATCGCGGATGGGGTGAAATCGGTAGACCAGAAGCTGGCAGGGGATATCGTTCGGAAGGCGTTACGAAAGTTCGCGATCGCCTTTGGAACGGAACTCCAAACCGCCGGACTCAATCGCGCTCGGGCTAAGCCATTTCGCAAACCCGTGATGGCGTTTCTGCTGCAAGAAGAGGTACAGAAAACCCTAACGGAAGCCTTGAAAGTAAGCTGTCACAGCATCGACGCGCGGGTACTCGATCGCTCTTGGAAGACAGGACACTATCTCCAACTTTTACCCCAGTGGTTCCCGCGAGGAGCGCAATTTTTACCCGCAAGCTTTAACGAAAACTATCCCGAGTTCGTCTACGGTTCGCAGTTACCCTTTCTTCCCCAAGGGTTTGACTGGGGACGAGTCAGCGAGGCGTATTTTGAAGCCATCCGAACTCTCATCAAAACAGACGAGCAGTTACGCGCGGTGTATACCGTCGAACTGACCGAACAGATTGCCGCCGCACAGGGAATTCAGCCAGATTTCAACTTGCAGAAATACGCCGAAAGCTTGCAGGAAACCTACGGCTCTTTACGAATTCAGAGTTTGACTAAAAGTGCGAGCCTTTACAATCGACCCGTAAAGCTATTTCGGGTGTTTGTGCCACAGAGAGCGCTAGAATATGGTGGCTATCTACCTCCTCATAACGGGCAAAGGTTAGGCCACGATCGCAAGCGAAGCACCGACCCCGTCCAGGCATTTCTGGAACCGGGAAACGCTCAATATACTAAATATCTCGTAGTTTTAGGCGATCCGGGATCGGGGAAATCCAGCTTGTTGCAGTGGTTGGCGTTGCAGTGGGCGCATTTGAAAGATACCGAGCCGAATCAGTTGGTGTTAAAGCCGCTCCCCATCGTCATCGAGTTACGACGCTATTTCAACGAGTGGCGGGACACTCGGTACAATTTTCTGGAATTTCTCGATCGTGGGAGTAGTGCAGTTTGCCATCTCAATCAGAATACGTTGCACGATTGGCTCAAGCGCGGTCAAGCGATCGTGATGTTCGACGGACTCGATGAGATTTTTGATAAAACCCATCGCGACACAATCCAGAGAGCCATTCATCGTTTCACCAACAACTATCCGAAAGTTCAGGTCGTGGTCACTTCGCGCCCCATTGGCTACGACGACTATATTTTAAGGAATGCGGAGTTTCAGCACGTGATGCTGCAAGATTTTGAAGACGATCAAATCGAAGCATTTTCGCAACAGTGGCACAAGCAGGTTTACCTAAATGACGAGCCAGAACGAGCGGAGAAACAGGAACGCTTAGCACGAGCGATCGAGACCTCAACACCAATTCGATTGCTGGCGCGAAATCCGTTGTTATTGACGCTAATGGCAATTTTGAACCGCTATCAAGAGCTACCGCGCGATCGATCGGAACTTTACGGCGAGGCGGCGCGGTTGTTGCTGTATCAGTGGGACGATGAGGTGAAGAAGCTATCTCAAGAACAGTTATCTCAGGAGGGGCGATTATTGGCTCAGTTGGACTACTGTGACAAAGAAAAAATTTTGCAACGGCTTGCATTTTATATGCAAACTAACTGCAACAAACTTTCGGGAAACACCATCGATAAGGAAACTCTGGAAAGTCTTCTATCGGAGGAACGGGTAATACGAAGGTTTAACACAAATCCGTTAACGCTGGCACGTAAGTTAATCGAACAGTTGCACGCACGGAACTTTATTCTCTGTCACATAGGAAACGACTATTATGCCTTCGTTCACCGAACGTTTTTGGAATATTTCTGCGCCCAAGAGCTTGCATCGCGTTTTAATTGCCGTGATTCGCCCAATGCGAAGAATGCAATTAAAGCAGGTGAATTAATCGAACTTTATCGAAGACATTGGAAACATACAGACTGGCACGAAGTTTTACGGCTATTAATCAATTTAATTCCGGTAGGATTTTCTGGACAGGCCATTGAAGCTTTGCTAGAACAGAAGATATATAACAATGAAAACGACTTCAGTCAATCCATAGCATTGCTTTTGGCAGCAGAGTGCTTGGAAGATTTAAGAGAAAATTTTGAAATTGAAGATATAGCAAAAAAAACAGATGAAATTCTCAAAGTTTTACTGGAAGAAATCGATGCAACTTTATGTGAATTGTCTAAATATCCTGACAAAAATTACAACTTAATACTAAATATTATAGCAATTGCTGAACGAGTTATAGAAAATATTGCTAGTATATCGATACTAGGGTCGAAAAACACACTGAGCTATCTAGAAAAGTACTTAGCTAATGATAGGGGATATTTTTTTCATCGTGCCTTATGCATTAGACGAATAGTTAAGTATTTCAAAAAAGAACCGGACTGTAAAAAATTTCTTTTAAAAAGAATGCAATTTGATAGGCGTTTAGACGTTCGCGTTGCTGCAATTTCTGCTCTCGCAGAACACTTTAAAAATGGGGAAATCCAGTCCCATCTTGTAAAAAAAGCACAAGAAGAACAGGAGAATAACGAAATTCGCTCGGCAGCAATTTCTGCTCTTGCAGAGTACTTCAAAAATGAGGAAATCCAAGTTTTTCTTATCAAAGAAGTACAACAACAGAAAAATTTTATTGTTCGTTTGAGTGCGGTGACGGCTCTAGCAGAATATCTCAAAGACAAGTTGGAAATACAATCCTTACTAATCGAACATTTGCAAGAAGAAAAACACTTTTTTGTTCGCTGGGCTGCTGCCAATGTCTTAGCAATTCATTTCAAAAATGAAGCAACTCAATCTCTACTTTTCGATTGGATGCAAAACGATAAAAGTTCTGAGGTTCGCGCCGCTGCCGTTTCCGCTCTAGCCAAACATTTCAAGGACGAGAACACAGAGTCCTTACTTCTCGATCGAGTACGAGAAGACGCAAACTCTAACGTCCGTGGTGCTGCCGTTGCTGCTTTGGCAGAACATTTCAAGGGCGAGGCAACCCACTCCCAAATCGTCGAGTGGGCAAAACAAGATCCGCGATCTGACGTTCGCCAAGCGGCGGTTTCTGCCCTCGCCAGGTACTTCAAAAACGATCCAGAAACCCAATCTCTCCTCGCCGAGCGAGTGCGCCAAGATTCCGATGCTGAGGTGCGCTTGGTAGTTTTGAAGGCAATCCTCACGACGATCGCCCCAATCGAACCGCAATATACCCAAACCTTCGAGTTACTGTGCGACGTAGCTCATAACGATCCGTTTGTTCGCGAAGACGACTTACACATCAATCCTCGCCAAACGGCTCTCGAACTCTTGCTCGATCGCTTTCCTAACAAACTCTTAGAAACCGTTATCTTACTGCGCGATCGCGCCGAAAACGATCCCGACGAAAAACTCCGCCACTGGGCGCAAGAAAAACTCAGCGAACTCGACACAAAATCAGCCTAACTCAAAATTCTGGGTTTCGAGTTCGATACCTTGTTTTTTGTCGAACTTCTCCCACCTGACTTTCAACCCAAATCCGGCCGCCGTGGTGTTCCACCACCTTAACCGCCAGATTGCGTGAAATTACTGAAAATTGGCGAATCTCCGGACGGCGGCCGGCAAAACGCGAACGATCGAACAGTCCGATCGATCGACCCCAACAGCGACATGACAGGTAACGCTCCACCCGACGCAAGATACCCGGACGATCGCGCCCCAGATCCTCCCGTAACGCCCGAATCCTTCGAGTATCTCCTCGAACGCGTCGAAGCCGAACTGCTTCGCTCTCGTGCGTACCAACAAGCCCTCGACAGCTTGAAGGAAATGTTCGGCGAGTCCGCCTACGCCGCCCAGATGATGGTACACGCCGTCAGTCGCGAAGCCATTCTTCTCGCCCTCAAACGAGTGTCTCAGCAACCCAACTCCGCGCGATCGCAACCTTCCAAAACCTCACCGCCGCCACGAGCGATTTACCTGTACCGCGTCGGACGCTACTATCGCAGCCAACGCCAAAAACAGGGCTTTTCCCTCGCTCAAGTTCACCACCTCACTCACATTCCCCTCCCCCACCTCCACGCCTTGGAATCGGGACACGTCTACCATTTCCCTCAAAGTCCCAGTTATCTCTACGGAACGATTCGTCTGTGGGGAAACGCCCTCGGCTTAGACGGACACCGCATCGCCACGGGAATTCCGCCCTCGAACTCGAAACCCGTTCCCCCTCCACCGCCGAAACCCGTCCCGGTGTCCCGTCCCCCCCAAGTCAAACTTCCACCCCCGCCGAAACCCAAAGCCTTACGTCCCCATCCCGACTGGCTGCGTTACGTGGCTTACGGAACGCCCCTCGTGGCGACTGTGGGGGTTTCGCTGTGGATGTCTCACCTTTCACCGAACGACGAACCCGAAGAGCGATCGCCCGCTCCCTTGACGACCCAAGAACCGACGTCTATTCCGTCCGTCAACCTCAACGATCGCCCCGGTACGCAATCTTGGGAAATTTCCCCACCCGAGGAAATGCACCGACGACGGGATTAGTTGGGAGGGGGAGATTGGGAGATTGGGAGATTGGGAGATTGGGAGATTGGGAGATTGGGAGAGGGGGAGAAATTGTCAATTATCCCCTCATCATCCCGTCACCTCATCACTGCTTTACCGCTTCAACGAGGCGGGAGTAGTAAAAGCGGGTGCTGGTCATGTCGGTACGGGCGATCGTAAAGCCGTTTTTCTCGAAAATCGCCACGATCTCTTTTTCTCGATGTTGGTACGCTCGCGTCGTCTTGCTGGGGCCTGGGAACAGTTCGCCGATTTTTTTGAGAACCGTCAACAAGCAGGTTTTGGGAGCGAAACTCAAAATAACTCGCGACTCGGCCAGCGAGCAGAGATGCGAGATCATCTCGTCCATTTTGTCGTCTGGGTAGTGAATCAAAACGTCCAAACAAATGACGGTGTGATAGCTTCCCGTCAGGCTTTCGAGATCGCGAGCTTCGAGGGTCAAGCGACTCGTATCTTCGAGTTCGGCGGCCGCTCGCTCTTTGGCCTCTTCGACCATTTTCTCGGACAGGTCGCTTCCGTACACGGTCGCCCCCGATTTGGCGAGGGGAACGCTCAAACTTCCCACACCACACCCCGCATCGCAAACCGTTAGCGTTGAGAGGTTTCCATCGTCGTCGAGCCAGCTTAACACCTTGTCGATGGTTTGCTGGTGGCCTTGACGAATATCGAGTTGAACGTTGTTCACCTCGCCATTACCATAAATTCGCCGCCAGCGATCGAATCCCGTAGAGTTGAAATATTCTTTAACAATCGTTTTGTCGTCGATGGTGTTCATGAGCTACCCGCGTCTGAAAGTCGTTTCTGAAGTTCCAAATTAATACGGTATCCTAATTCTCAAGTCTTTTGTCGTCGATCGCCCTGGGAAATGGTTGCTAACGCCTCGACTGCTTTCACCTCGCAAACCCAAGCCCGAAAAGCCGATCACTTGCGGATTTGCTTAGAGGAAGACGTTCGCTTTCGCGAAACCACTAACGGTTTGGAACGCTATCGTTTCACTCATTGCTGTCTCCCAGAACTGAATTTCGACGACATCGATCTCAGTACCGCTTTTCTCGGAAAATCCCTCGGTGCGCCGTTGCTGATTTCCTCGATGACGGGGGGAACGGAAACGGCGAAAACCATTAACTACCGCCTCGCTGAAGTCGCCCAACACTATCGCCTCGCGATGGGCGTCGGTTCTCAGCGGGTGGCGGTGGAAAACCCAGAGGTGACCGATACGTTTGCGGTGCGATCGCTCGCACCGGACATCCTGCTGCTGGCCAATATCGGGGCGGTACAGCTCAACTACGACTACGGACTCGAAGAGTGTCGGCGAGCGATCGAATCCATCGAAGCCGACGCCCTCATCCTTCATCTCAATCCCCTTCAAGAGTGCGTTCAAACCCACGGCGATACAAATTTTCACGGACTACTTGACAAAATCGCCATTTTATGCAAGAAGCTTTCTATCCCGGTCGTTGCCAAAGAAGTGGGAAACGGCATTTCTGCGACGATGGCGAAAAAGCTCATCGAGGCAGGGGTTAGTGCGATCGATGTAGCGGGAGCTGGAGGGACTTCTTGGGCGAAAGTCGAAGCGAAGCGAGCCAAAGACCTCAAACAACGTCGTTTGGGAACGCTTTTCGCCGATTGGGGCATTCCCACGGCCGAGTGTATCGTGGGGGTGCGATCGCTCGATTCAGAAATTCCCCTCATCGCCTCGGGGGGGGTGCGTAACGGTCTCGACGCGGCCAAATCCCTCGCCTTGGGAGCCGATCTGGCCGGAATGGCGACGCCGTTTCTCAAAGCGGCCTCGGATTCGACCGAAACCCTTTACGAACTGGCCGAACTCCTACAAAGCGAACTCGCCACCGTCTTGTTTTGTACTGGAAACAGTTCGATCGCCGCCCTGCAACAGTCCGATGCGTTAGTAAAAGTAGATTTTTAAGGAAGTTTCGCGCGATTTTTGCGAAGAGCAAGGGATTTTCGCGTTTTTTTTAACGTTCGCGCTTCGCATCGAGGGAGAGGACGGATTACATTAAAAAGATAGACACTGCGTGAGTGGCATACCATTAATCGACTTCGACCCCATCTTTTCACCCGCGCCACACGCCCTACGACTCCCCATTACGGGGGCGGTGCGTGACGCGGAGACAAAATTTACTGGAGGTCGGCCACATTTTCACGTCCGCGTCACACACTCTACGACTGTAAAAATATGCGGGATTTTATAAAAAACATATTCGCCACCATCGTCGGCTTGATCCTCTTTTCCGTCATTGGGTTTGGAGGACTGATTTTCCTGGCCGTCACTGCGGCTTTACGAGATACGGGCGGCCCCCGCGTTAAAGACGATTCGTTACTGGTTCTCGATTTAGCGGTGAACATCGAGGACACCGAACCGGTTTCGACTACAGGGGAAGCCTTACAACGCGCCTTAGACGACGAAGACGCCCGAACGCTGCCCCTGCGAGACGTGGTCAACGCGATCGATACCGCCGCCGAGGACGATCGCATCGTGGGACTGTTCGTGCAAGGAACTCCCGGAACCATGGAAACGGGATACGCCAACCTCATCGAAGTCCGCGCCGCCCTCGATCGCTTCCGAGACAGCGGAAAACCCATCATCGCTCACGATCGCGATTGGACCGAACGAGAATACTACCTCGCATCGACGGCGAACGAACTCTCGATCGATCCCCTCGGGATTATGATTCTCAATGGCTTGAGTGCTGAAACCACCTTCCTCGCTGAAGCGTTCGATCGATACGGAATCGGCGTGCAGGTGGTGCGCGTCGGCGAGTTCAAATCCGCCGTCGAACCCTTTATCCGCAGCAACTACAGCAACGAAAACCGCCAACAACTCCAAGACTTCCTGACCGACATTTGGAACGAGTTCGCCGATACCGTCAGCGAACGCCGCGAACTCACCGCCCAGCAAATTCGCACTCTCGCCAGTGCGAAAGGACTGCTGCAAGCTGAGGAAGCCGTGGGATACCAAGCGATCGATCGCGTCGCCTACGACGACGAAATTATCGCGCGACTCAAGGAACTCACCAACGTGACCGACGCCGACGAATCCTTCCGACGTATTAGCCTCGGTCGCTATATCGAGAGTACTAACCCCAACGGAGATCGCGATATTGTCGGAAACAGCGATCGCGAAATTGCGGTGATCTACGCTGAAGGCCCTATCGTCGAGGGAGAAGGGGGCGTCCGACAAATCGGCGGCGATCGCTTTGCGAAACAACTGCGAGACTTGCGCCTCGACGAAGATGTCAAAGCCGTGGTGTTGCGCGTCAACAGTCCCGGTGGAAGCGCGATCGCCTCAGAAACGATCAAACGAGAAGTCGAACTCATCCGCCAAGAAAAACCCATCGTCGTGTCGATGGGGAACGTCGCCGCTTCTGGAGGTTATTGGATTTCGATGGCGGCCACCGAAATCGTCGCCCAACCCAACACCATCACCGGTTCGATCGGAGTGTTCGGCGTATTCTTCAACGTCCAAGAAATCGGGAACGAAAACGGGATTACCTGGGACGTGGTCAAAACCTCTCCCCTAGCCGACTTCGACACCGCCTCCCGCCCGAAAACCGAAGAAGAACTCGCCATCCTCCAAGGCTTCGTCAACACCATCTACCAACGGTTTATCCGAGAAGTTTCGACCTGGCGAGAATTACCCCTCGATCGCGTCCGAGATATTGCCAAAGGACGGGTTTGGTCGGGACTCGACGCGGCGGAACAGGGCTTAGTCGATCGCCTCGGCGGTCTGGAAACGGCCGTCTCAACGGCCGCCGAACTGGCCGAACTCGGCGAAGATTGGACGGTGCAGGAATATCCTCGCATCAAGAGTTTTGAAGAACAACTGCTCGAAGATCTCTTCGGAACGCCCGACGAGTCGGTCTTACCGGCACCTTTAGAGGAGATTTGGAGCGACCTGCAAACGACTCTGGAAGACCTCAGTACCTATAACGATCCTCGGGGAGCTTATATGCGACTGCCATTTTCGATCGAGGTCGAATAAACTGGCGCTATGAGTTTGCGTCAAAAAACCCTTCTCCTCATCGGGCTGATTCTCGTAGGGTCGATCGCCTTACTGTCGTCTAGCCTCGCAACGATTTTGTTGCTGCGTTTCGCCCAGGTCGAAACACAGCATACCCGACGGAACGTCGAACGGGCGAGATCGGCCTTGCAAGCGGAAATTAACGCGCTCGATCGCACGGCTCTCGACTGGGCGGCTTGGGACGATACCTATAATTACATCGAAACCCAAAACGAAGGCTATCGCGAGCGAAATCTCGTCGACCAAACTTTTCTCAACCTCGAACTCAACCTGCTGGTGTTGCTCGATCGCGAGGAAACCCCCGTCTTCGCCCGAGGGTACGATTTCCATCAGAGACAACCGACCCCAGTTCCCGAAACCCTCTTAAATACTCTGTTTCCTCAGAAGATTTTCGCCAACGGCCTCGATTTCGATCGCTCCCAAAAAGGCTTACTGTTGCTCTCAGAGGGAATTCTGGCCGTGTCAGCCCGCCCCATCCTTCCCAGCAACGAGACGGGGCCGACGCGGGGGATTCTACTGATGGGACAGTATTGGGATCGCGATCGCCTCGCTCAACTCAAACAGCGAACTCAACTTCAGATTTCGCTCTATCGCCTCAACAGCGATGAGGTTCCCGAAGATGTGGCTCGAATTCGCCGCCAAATCGGGCCGGTGAAGACGAACGGCGATCGCGATCGCGCTGCACCCATTTTCACCCAAGTTCTCGATCGCGACACCATCGCCGGTTACACCCTCCTCGACGATCTCTTTGGAAAACCGATCGTGTTGCTGCGCGTCGAACTCCCCCGCGACATCTACCGCCAGGGTCAAATCGCCCTACGCTACCTCATCGGTTCGGTTCTCGTCGTCGGGTTGCTGCTGAGTGGGGCGATCGTGTTACTACTCGAAAAACTCGTGTTGCGGCGTCTGAGCCATCTCAGCCACGAAGTTCGAGAAATCGGAACCCGCAACGATTTATCCTTGCGCGTCCGTGAAACGGGAAACGACGAACTCAGCAGCCTCGCCCACAGTGTCAACGGAATGTTAGAAAGCTTAGAAACGGGAGCGAAAGCCCTCGCCGAAGAACGAGAACGCGCTGAAAACCTACTCCTAAATATTTTGCCCGAAACCATCGTCGATCGCCTCAAACACGACCGCAGCGCGATCGCCGAAAGTTTCGACGAGGTGAGTATTTTATTCGCCGACATCGTCGGATTTACCCCCCTTTCAGCCCGGCTGACCCCCATCGAACTCGTGGATTTACTCAACCTCATGTTTTCCACGTTCGATCGCCTCGCCGAACAGTTCGGACTCGAAAAAATCAAAACCATCGGCGATGCGTATATGGTCGCCTCTGGCTTACCCATTCCCCGTTCCGACCACGCTGAAGCGATGGCAGAAATGGCCTTAGAAATGCAAGCGGCTGTCCGACGTTTTCACGACGAAGGCGGCCATACGTTTCAAATTCGCATCGGCATCAATACTGGTGTCGTCGTCGCTGGCGTGATCGGCACTAAAAAGTTTATTTACGACCTTTGGGGCGATGCTGTCAACGTTGCCAGTCGTATGGAATCGTCGGGCGAACCGGGACGAATTCAAGTCACACAAGCCACTTACAACATTTTAAAAAATAAGTACATTTTAGAAAGTCGAGGAACCGTCAAGGTCAAAGGAAAAGGTGAAATGTCAACCTATTGGCTCAAAGGACGCCAAGAAACCAAGGGTATTGAAAATATAGCGAGCGATGATTACTCTGAACCTCCAACCCAGCCTACAGCTCACTGACGAAACCTTCGAGGAACTCTGCCGCAGTAATCCCAATTTGCGACTCGAACGAACGGCTCGAGGAGAACTCATCGCCATGCCCCCCAGCGGAAGTGAAACGGGTCGTCAAAACTTGGGATTGAGCGCCCAACTTTGGCTTTGGAACCAACAAACTCAACTCGGAGTTGCTTTCGACTCCTCCGCCGGATTTACGCTGCCAAACAGCGCCATTCGCGCTCCCGATGCGGCTTGGATTGCCAATTCCCGTTGGAACCTGCTTTCTCGGGAGCAACGCCGAAAGTTTGCCCCCATTTGTCCCGACTTTGTCGCAGAACTGCGTTCGCCCACCGACGATTTAGAAGTTCTCAACGCTAAGCTTCAAGAATATATTGAAAACGGCGCTCGCTTAGGATGGCTTCTCGATCCCGAAACGCAACGAGTATACTGTTATCGTCCCGACCAACCCGTCCAAATTTTAGAAAACCCAAAAACTGTATCAGAAGCAAACATTTTACCAAATTTTATTTTAAACCTCAAATTAGTGTTTGGGGATTAACAAAAATCTTCTCTGTGTCCTCTGTGTCTCTGTGGTGAATCAACCCAATAAAGCCGCATTATAAACCGCCTCGTTTGCTTTCACGGATTTCATCAAATCCACTACTGGATTCGGATAATCTACCCCTCGCGTAATACCGTATCGCTTCAACTCCGACGCCTCCAGTTTATAAACCTCGTGAACCTTGTTCCCCGAAACTTTCGCTAATTCCAGAAGCCAATGCTTTGCATAGTCTCCGTTGCGATCGTAATCTTTTGCTTGTTTGGGGATATTAAAATAGCGAAATCCTCGCGCATCGTTCCCCACCCCGGCGGTGTAGTTCCAATTTCCCCAATTGCTACAAACATCGTAGTCAATTAACAACGACTCGAACCATTCCGCACCCATGCGCCAGTCGATCCCTAAATTCTTTGTCAGGAAACTGGCGACGTTTTGGCGTCCGCGATTCGACATAAATCCAGTGAGTTGAAGTTCTCTCATGTTCGCATCGATGAGGGGATATCCCGTCTTTCCTTGCGCCCACAACTCGAACCGCTCCCAATCCTGTTTCCAGTCGATATCTAATCCGCGCAATCCCGAACGGTAAAAGACGCGATCGCCGTGTTTTTGGCAGATAAATCGGAAGTAGTCTCGCCACAACAACTCGAAGATTAACCAATACGTCGAATCGTTACGAACTCGTTCGGCTTCGTAGGCTTTCACTTCCTCGTAGATATATCGCGGTGACAAACACCCTAACGCCAGCCAAGGAGAAAACTTAGAGGAGTAATCCGCCCCCAACATTCCATTTCGGGTTTGTTTGTAAACCCGCAGGCGATCGCGTTCCCAGAAATACTCTTTCACTCTCGCCATTCCCGCTGTTTCTCCCCCCTGAAATTTTAAAACGGCGCGCTCGTCAAATTGTGGTGGTTCGACACCTAACGCCTCTAAAGTGGGGAGTTCTCCAACGTCGATATCGGGAAGTTGCGGGAGTTGTTTCGGTGTTGGGAAAAAATTGTCAGTTCCCGATTCCTTCTCGACTTGCTTGCGAAATTGGGTAAATATTTCGGGAAGCTGAGAAATTGGAAAGGGGAGATTTTTGGGATGAAATAGCGTCGATCCCCAAAATATTTGAACGTTAACGCCCATCGATTTTAGGGCGTTCGTCACCGCCCGATCGCACGTCGTTTCTTCTGATGTCACCTCTTCTTGAAAAAATACCCCGTCGATGTCGAGATCTTTGACGAGTTGCGGTACGATCGCCTCGGGTTTCCCACATCGCACCACTAAATCGCTTCCTCGCTGGCGCAAGGAATTTCGTAAATCGGCGACGCTTTCTATGAGAAATTGGGCGCGATACGATCCAGTTTTGGGAAAGCCAAAGGCGGTTTTTCTAAACTGACGCGGATCGAAGCAATACAGGGGAATAATTTGGGCTTGGGTGGCGATCGCTTCCTGTAAGTCTTCGCGATCGTGCAGTCGCAGATCGTTACGATGCCACAATAAAATTCGTTTCATGAAATCGACGGGCGACAACTTGACAAATTCAATTGATTGTGGTATTCAAAACAGTATTAATGTTTTTCTGAAAACTATTGTAAAGATAAATTAAGTCAAGTGATATCGCAGCAGGCGATCGCCCGATCGCTCAAAACGGAAATTCCTGTTGTCGATCTTGCGTGGCGATAGGAGGATCGCTGTCGAGCGATCGCGTCACGTGAAGTTCGTACCCCAACCATGCCAGCATACTTCCCAAAATCGCCACCGTCACCACTAACGAACTCGTCAGCAAGCGAACTTGCGCGTTGAGACGTTCGATCTCGCGATCGCTGCGTTCGGCTTTGAGAACGTAATCCGGCGGTGGAAGTTCGTTCAGTTCCGGGGTTTGAATCTGTTGCAATTCGGTGTCCTCGGGATTCGTCTGTCCGTCGAACTCCACCAGCGATCGCAACCAATCCGCAATCAACCAAGGACAGTTGGCTTTAAACCAACGCAGTCCAAAAAACAAAAACACAGGTTTCGAGAGTTTCGCAAAGGGTCGGAGTGCGATTCGCAGCGGACGAAAGCAAACCTTGCGATAAATCAAATTTTCCGACCCCATATTATACAAACAGGCGAGAACGATCTTCGCCGTGGATTCTTCTCGCTCGAACAAATGCTCTAGGGTCAAGAGCATATCGTCCATATTTTTACGTTCGATCGCCTCTCGTCGCGATTCGGGTCTCTCAGAACTTGTTTCCATAGCCTGGGTCATTCGCTTTCCATATCCATTAAAGCGAACGAGATCGAATGGGTTAGTTACACTCCCAACAACCTCGCCGGATTCTGACGTGCCATCACGTCGATCTCCTCAGTAGACATCCCCAAATCCTGTAATTCCCGCACAAAGCGGATGTATCCTTCCACGGGAGTCGGATCGTTCGGACGTCCCAAATCCGTACTCAAGATAAAGTGTTCGGCACCGATGTCTCGAATCGCCTGCGCCATCTCCTCTACCGAGACGCGATGCCATTGGCGATGAGCCGGATCGATCGCCCTTTCCCCCATTAAAGCATTCACGTAATCTAACTCTAAGTATGCCCCCATCTGTGCCAGGGTTTTCATTTGGGCGATCGACAACCCCGGAACGTCCGCCATCGCGTGGGTGATGACGATCTTCTCGATTCCCATTGTCCGAGCTTCACGCACCACCGCCAAGACTTCCTCGGGAGAAATATGTCCGGTTTCGAGGATTAAATCGCGATCGCGTACCACCTCCAACACCGCCTCCACAGACGGAACGAGGCGATTTCCCGTGGCGACGCGAATTCCCGGCGTTGTCTTGCCAAATTTGCGTCGGTGATAGTCGGCGTCGATGGTGGGAAGCCAGACCACTTTTCCGCGATGTCCGGCGGTATCGGCCATGACTTCGACAGCTTTAGGATTGAGTCCGCCGACGGCTTCGTTGAGAACCACGCCGCCAAAGACTTCGATGTTGGGATGGAGGCGATGGGACAGTTCGGCGCGATCGGCGGTGGGTAAAACGTGATTTTTCAACACCACCGCTTTCATTTTCGCCTTCGCCGCCTGTTCGACTAACTCGAAATCGTCGAGTTTGCGATCGACGATATCGGGGGCAGAATGAACGTGAAATTCAATCGCACCTTGTAGGGAAACTTGGGGTGTTTCGGCGATCGCGACGGGAAGCGGTGGCGGGACAGCAAAAAGATCCATCATCGAAAGTTTTTTAAATTTAGGTTTGCAGCGTTTCGCTCTCGTCTACTTTGCCTCGTCTAGCTGTTTTAACGCCACTTCTGCGGCGCGTTTTTCGGCTTCCCGTTTGCGCGAACCGCGTCCGCGTCCGTAAACGGTATCGTTGACGACGGCTTCGACGGTAAACTGTCGAGCGTGGGGCGGCCCTGATTCTTCAATGAGACGATAGGTTGGGGGCGTTCCGAACTGGGCTAACGTCCATTCTTGAAAGCGATTTTTGGCGTCGGTGAGGCGATCGCCTTTGAGGAGATCTGCCGTATTTAAGGTTTCGATCGCCGCCTCGAAAAAGGGTTCGACAAACTCCCGCACGGCATCGATTCCCGCATCGAGAAAATATGCCCCTATGACGGCTTCAAAAACATCGCTCAGAAGAGAATCGTTCTGACGGCCGCCTTCTTTTTCTGCCCCTTGACCGAGTTTGATATGGCGGTTGAGTTCGAGTTGTCGGGCGAAACTGGCTAGCTGGGGTTCGTCCACCAATTTCGATCGCAGTCGCGTAAGTTTTGCTTCGCTAAACTCTGTCTTTTTTTGATATAAATAAGAGGCGCTAATAAAGTTTAAGACGGAATCGCCCAGAAATTCTAAGCGTTCGTTATGGTCGGTAGATTTTGAGGATTCGTTGGCATAAGAACGATGGGTTAAAGCGAGTTCTAGAAGTTTTGAATTTTGAAATATTGGAACTTGGGTGGCGGGTTCGAGTTGGGCGATCGGTATAAATTCGTCGGCTAACTGACAGAGTAACTGGCTGTCGTTTTTGCGATCGCAAATGACTAATACGGGTTTGTTTTGGTGTTTTGCAATATAAATTGAATTCAAAAATAAGCGATCGCTACCCACAAATATAAAGCCATCGATCGTCTTATCTTTAAAAACGGTCTTAGCGATATCGCAAGTTATTTTTGATTCGAGTTCGTGAGAATTTTCTAAAACTTCAAAACCTTCAATATTATACTGTTTTAAAGTTTGAAACTCTTCCGGCGTCCAACTGCCCTGAGAGGGTGACAAGGTAGACGGAAGCCAGACGGGACAATTGTTTGAGAGAATAGAGGAGTCCCAAAAAAGAGGGTGGCGTTTGCGGCCACCCCAACAAAAAAATGCTACCGACATTCTACCAAGATTTTCTGCGTATC
>NZ_JAQNCQ010000002.1:0-8665 GCF_028368005.1 Geitlerinema sp. CS-897
AGCGAATTCTGATGCCGTACAGCTTGCCCAATGGTCGTTTTGGACTCTAGCTTCCCAATTGAATCGGTAATCGCCGACGAAAATCCAAGGTTTTTGAGCTTCTCGATCGGAAAACCTTGCACCATTTTCTGAAAAAAAGTTCCAAAATCCTTACTGGGTCTACATTTCAGTTTTGTTCAGCAAGCCCTACGACAGTCACGTCACCAGCTTGCAGCGATTTCTGAAGTTGCCCCAGTTGAGTGTCAAGTTGTGGTGGTTTCTCCTTATCAAGAGGTGGCAGAAAGCCGAATATCGCGACAGCTACCTTTGAGTCCTCGACTCCGCTCGGACTCAATCGAGAACAGCGACGAGCGTGTCCTCAACTCACCTTAAAGTCTCGAAAATATTTGGTAGCCGTCCTCGACCGAACTCAATGAGCGCATTCACCTATAAACATTACCCTTCGGAAGAGCTACCTGGGCAACTTGGCAGGTTTCCTCTGGGATGACATGGGGGCGAGGGTCTCGGTGTTGCATGGCGAATGACTCCTGAATCACGTTGACTTACTTCAATCCTAAGTAGGCTCTTGGCTGCAAAGTGTAAACTTATGTTTCGCTAGCAGCATCAGCGATAGCGAAACCCAACAACAGCTCAATTCAGTGCAGAGACTCCGATCTGATAAATTTACATTTTTGAGATGCACCCTATAAAAACTAACCTTTAATATCGTTCGTATGTTTTTTGGATCTCCTGAAATTACGGTGTAATGTGTTATGAATAATACGAAATCGAACCGGGGCGCATTGCCATGACGCTCATACAGCAAGGGGTTTGACCTGGTATAAAATCTACTTATCACCTCAAACTTTGAAGATCCTGTTTTTTACAGCCTTTTAACCGATCTTACTAATCTTAAGGTTTCATACTATTGAACGACCAATCTTAGCAGTTTGGACTGGAGCGAGCTGTTTTAACACTGCTGACATTTGTGTTTTGAAATCTTCAAAATAAGGCTATTTCGACCTTGGTGTGTAGGGTAAATCCTGTAGCCGACCTCTGGAAAGGAATGCAAGCGATTTGAGACTCCTGTTTGTACGGTTTAGCGAAAACTCTTACTCTGTAAGAATTCCAGTGATTTCTCGCGGAATAAATTTGGAAGAGCCTAAAACCCTGAAATCCTCCTCAAATCGTTTAGGCTCAAATATCGCAACCCTGAATCGCTTGTGTAACAAAATCCGGACAGAAAGGGAACAGGGAACAGGAAATCAGATTTTTTTCTAGTGTTTTAATTTTTGATGACTCATGTGGGACTGCGATATTCACAACGAATATCGTTTTATATAACCTAACAAAGTGCTAAAACAGACTAAGAGACTTCAGTAAAAGCAGTTAAAAATATCGAGAATGTCTCACTTCAAACATAAGGGCTGTTTCGTTTTCTAAGACTCAATTACAATCGCTCGCGATACTTCCATATCTTCAAGTTCGAGCGAGCGATCGAACTCAACAACGACCCAGACAGAAGCAAAAATGAACGTTCTGCGCGATTTTACGATTTACTTTCATTGGAAGCACGTCGGATTACTGGGAATAATCCACAGCGTTCTCGGGTTGGGGGGTTGGTTCAGTGCCAGTGCTGCGATCGCGCAAATCGTCCCCGACGCGACCCTCCCCGAAAACTCCCGCGTCACAGTCGAGGGCAATACTTATACGCTCGAGGGCGGAACCCAAGCCGGAAGTAACTTATTTCATTCCTTTGAAGACTTTTCTATCCCCACAGGTGCCGAGGCATTTTTCAACAACGCCACGGCGATCGACAACATTCTTACCCGCGTCACGGGGGACAACATTTCTAACCTCGACGGCTTAATTCGCGCCAACGGTACGGCGAATCTGTTTCTACTCAATCCCAACGGCATCGTCTTCGGAGAAAACGCCCGCCTGGATATCGGCGGGTCTTTTTTCGCCAGCACTGCCGATCGCTTAGAATTTGCAGGCGGACAGGTGTTCGATGCCACCTCTGCGGAGGCCACTCCCTTACTAAGCGTGAACGTTCCTGTCGGTTTGCAAATGGGGAACGCTCCCAACCCGATTCACGTCGAAGGCCGCGGTCACGGTTTTGTCAACGCTAGCATTCTGATATTACCGATCGATCTGTCTCGAGCCAACGAAGGGTTTGAGGTCGTCCCCGGCCAGACGTTAGCGTTAGTGGGAGGAGACGTTTTTCTCAACGGTGGCGTTCTCCGAGCCTCTGGCGGACAACTCGAACTAGCTAGCACGCGGGGCGGAACGGTTGGGTTCGATCGCGCCGAAGCCTCGACGGGTTGGCAATTCGACTACAGTAACACGATCGCCTCGGGAACGATTCAACTCACCGGACAAGCAGCGCTCGATACATCGGGACTGCAAGGTGGCGCGATCGCGATCGTTGGGGGCAACCTGTCGCTCGACGGTGCATCGGTGGTGTTAGTCCGAAATTTCGCGGACAGTCCCACAGCAAGTTTGAACGTTCGAGCCTCAGAATCGCTCACGCTCTCAACAGAAGCCGTCCTTCGCAGCGAAACGATCGGAGAGGGTCGAGCGGCTCCCATCGCAGTTTCGACGTCCCGACTCGTTCTTGAAGAAGGGGGTTTGATTTTCAATGTGACCTTCGGACTGGGGCAAGGCAACCGCGTCGATATTCGAGCCTCGGAATCGCTCGAGGCGAACGGAGTTTCGTCGCGCAATCCGTCAGCCGTTAGCGGTATTGGTGTGGCAACAAACAGTATTGGAAATGCGGGCGATCTGCGAATCTCGACGGGACGATTGGTCGTTCTCGACGGTGGCGGAATTGGGACTCCTGCCGGTTCGCTCGCGATGGGACAAGGCGGGAATATTTTCGTCGAGGCCACCGAATCGATCGAGCTGAGGGGCTTTTCTGAGGTCTCTTTCAATCCGAGCAATATCGATGCGGTCACCCTGGGAAGTGGCAAGGCGGGCAGTATTGCGATCGACACCCCTCGACTGATCCTTCGGGATGGAGGAGAAATTACCTCTTCCAACTTAGCAACTGGAGCGGCAGGCGATATCGCGATTCGCGCCACCGAATCGGTCGAAGTGGCAGGTGTGCCGTCCGACCCGATGGCCGTACCCACGCGAATTTCTTCAGCTACGATTCCGGCAAGCGAGGCAGCACGTTTGGTATTCGGCTTACCCGACGTACCGACAGGAGATGCTGGCAGTGTCGAGATCGTCACGCCGGATCTGCTCGTCGCCGAAGGCGGATCGGTCACCGTTCAAAATGCTGGTATCGGTCGAGCGGGTAACGTTCGCCTCGAGAGCAATTCGAGGGTGCGGCTCGAAAGGAACGGTACGATTTCTGCGGCGACGCAATTGGGAGAAGGGGGCAACCTGGCAATTCAAACCCCCTCTCTGCAATTGCGCGGGTCGAGTCAGATCTCGACTGAAGCAGGCGGTACGGGTAACGGGGGCAATATGGCGATCGCCACGGATACCCTCGTCGTTCTCGACAACAGCAGCATCGTCGCCAACGCCGTGGAAGGGGCAGGGGGCAACATTCAAATCGAGACGCAAGGCTTGTTTGTGGGGTCGCAGTCGCGGATTACTGCCAGCTCTCAGTTCGGCATCGATGGCATCGTGAGCGTCACCGAACCCGAGGTCGATACCAGTGCCGGACTCATTGAACTGAGTTCGACTCCCCTCGATCCGGCAACCCAAGTCTCCAGTGCCTGCGATGTCGCTCGCGAGAATAGTTTCGTCGTGACAGGAAACGGTGGACTTCCCCCCGATCCCACGAGGGTTCTTGGGAGTGGGACGGTGTGGGAAGATTTGCGACTGACGGAGATTTCAGAACCTGCTGACCGATCGCCTGCGATCGAGATATTTCAATACCGCGATCGCCCCCTCGTCGAAGCCACGGGATGGCATCTCGACGAGACTGGGACGGTCGAACTGGTGGCACGTCCTCGAGACCGCGATCGCCCCTTCCGCCTGCCGTCCTGTGCGTCGTTCCGTTGAGGTCGCGTCGAGTGGAGATTGTCATACTTATCTTACTTACAATGCAGGTTGTATTTGCCATACTGGAGCCGAATCTTACTGGCAGCATCGACCTGACGGAACGGTAGTGTTGCTCGATCGCCACCTTGCAAGCGGACGAATCTGGCAGTGTTACCTGCGGCCGGACTGAGAATCGATACGTATCAACACAGAAACAGGGCGATAAATTAACTGGTGAGTCGATCGCCCGGCCAAATTTCGACAGTGGCAAATCTCTATCCGTCTGTCGCGACAATGTCAACCGGTGCAGTCTATTTTTACCAGCGTTCGACGATTTACACCCGCGATCGCGTCGAACGATAAACTCGAAACGATTCCTTCAAAGCGATCGCGATCGCCGACAAACCAACTGTCTCAATTTTTTAAGTTTTCAAGAATTGACGCGATATTTCAGCTTAAAATACAGCTAGATTTGTTGTTTGTTGGGATTTATTTTCGATCGTCGCCAATTAATAGTTTTCCAATCCACCCGATCCATGAAAACGTTTCGTTTTTACGTCGTGCTAAGCACCCTCACGTTTCTCCTCGTGACAACTGGGGTTCCCGCTGTAGCACGTTTCGTTCCCAATTCAGCGGCGTTGTCGCCGACCCCGACAGCGCTTCAAGAGGCGAACCCCACAGCCGAGACTGGCAACCTCATCGAGCGGGGCAAACAGTTTTACGAGACCGGTCAGTACGATCGCGCCGCCGAAATTTGGCAAACGGCAGCACAAAGCTACCGCGAGCGGGGCGACGTTCTCAACGCCGCCCTCAGCCAAGCCTATCTATCCCTGGCCTATCAAAATCTAGGACAGTGGGAACCGGCCAGCCGTGTTGTCGATGAGGCGATCGCAAGCCTCGACGACCTCCCCTCCTCGACGAGCGATCGTTTTCTCGTCAGAGCGATCGCCCTCAACGCCAAAGGTCGCCTGTTGCTCGAACGCGGACAAGCCCAGAATGCCTTACTCACCTGGCAAGACGCCGAAGTCGCCTACGAACGCGCCGAAAACGAATCGGGACGGATCGGCAGTCAAATCAACCAAACCCAGGCATTACAAGCTCTCGGACAGTACCAACGGGCCCGCGATCGCCTCGAAGACCTCGTCACCCAACTCGAAGCCCTCCCCGACTCACCGCTAGCGGTCGAAGCCCTGAGAAATCTCGGCGTCACCCTGCAAGTCGTCGGAGACATCGATAAATCTCAAGAGGTTCTCGAACGCAGCCTCGCCATCGCCCAACGTTTGGGACTCTCCAACGACGTTCTCGCCAGCCAGTTCGCTCTGGCCAACATCGCTCGCGATCGCGGCAACACGGACGACGCGATCGCTTATTACCAATACATCGTCAGCGAAACGCGAGGTCAACTTCGCCGAGACGCATTACTCAACCAACTCAGCCTTCTGGTTCGAGCCGATCGCTGGGACGACGCCCGCGCCTTACTCCCCCAAGTCCGCACGAACCTCGATACCGGAACGGTCGATCGCGCCTCGATTTACGGCCGCGTCAACTTCGCCACCAGCCTCATGAAACTCCACGACGCTGTCGGTGAAGTGTCCGATTCCGGTGAAATCGCCAACCTGTTAGCCGAAGCCGTAGGCGACGCCCGAGATCTCGACGACGCTCGCGCCGAATCTTACAGCCTCGGACAACTCGGACATCTTTACGAACGCCGCCAACAGTGGCCAGAGGCGCAAGACCTAACCGAACGCGCCCTAACTGTCGCCCAAACCATCGACGCCCTCGACCTCGTTGCCCGTTGGGAATGGCAACTCGGCCGCCTGTTCGCCGCCCAACGTCAAGCCCCAGAAGCCCTGACGGTCTACCGTAACACCATCGACGTTTTAGAAGATTTGCGAAAAGACCTCGTCGCCATCGACCCGGACGTTCAATTTTCCTACCGAGAAAGTGTCGAACCGGTCTATCGCGAATTCGTGGGTTTGCTCCTCGACGAAGCCGGGAAGGCCCAAAATGCCAGCGATCGACAACAGATCCTCACCGAAGCTCGCAACACGCTAGAAGCCCTGCGACTGGCAGAACTCGATAACTTCTTCCGAGAAGCCTGTTTGGAAGTTCAGCCGGTATCGATCGAGCAAATCGACGAACGCGCCGCCGTTCTCTATACCGTTTTACTCTCCGATCGCCTAGCTGTGGTCTTGTCGGTTCCCAGCGAACCCCTGCAACTGTACGAAACCTTTACCGCCCCCACTGACATCGATCGCACCGTCGAGCAGTTCTTGCAATCCCTCAACCCCGCTTACGATAACGAAGTCCGGCTAAGCTATGCCAAACAGCTTTACGATCGCATCGTCGGCCCGGCCGAAACGTTACTCGACAAACACGATATCGAAACGCTCGTATTCGTTCTCGACGGACAGTTGCGGAACGTTCCCATGGCGGCCTTGTTCGACGGCGAACAGTATTTGATCGAAAAGTACAGCCTCGCCCTGACTCAGAGCTTGCAGCTATTTCAAACCCGCCGCCATCAAGACGGAACAGTTTCGGTGATGGCGGGAGGACTCAGCGAAGCCCGTCAGGGATTTCCCGCCATTCCCGAAGTCGAACGGGAAGTCAGCCTCATCTCGCAGGAAGTGTCCTCGGACGTTCTGTTGAACGAGAGCTTTACCCGAGAAGCACTCGTCCGAAGCCTCGATAAAAAGAATTTCGAGATCTTGCATTTGGCAACTCACGGTCAGTTTAGTTCCAACGCCGAAGACACCTTTCTCCTGACTTGGGACGATCGCATTAACGTTAAGGAACTCGGCCGCGTCCTGCAAACCACCACCGATCGCAATATCAACCCCCTCGACCTGCTAGTTCTCAGCGCCTGTCAAACGGCGGCGGGAGACGATCGCGCCACCTTGGGACTGGCGGGATTCGCCTTGCGATCGGGCGCTCGCAGCACCATCGCCACCCTCTGGTCGGTTCAAGACGAACCCACCGCTTCGCTGATGGTCGAGTTTTACAAACAACTCAACCGCGACCCCAATATTTCCAAAGCCGAAGCCTTGCGGCGATCGCAAGTCGCCCTTCTCACAGAAGGGATTTACGACCATCCTGCCTTTTGGGCCCCGTTCGTGCTAGTGGGAAATTGGATGTAATTCACAGTTAACCCTCGATTTCGAGGAAAGTCTCACGCCGTTTGGAAGTACTTCCAGACGGCGTTTGCCATCGTCACGACACCCGTTAAAATCGCCGCTTCGTCGATATCGAATTGGGGATGGTGCAAAGGATAGTTGCGTTGGTCTCGATAACCGACGCCCAAGCGAAACATCGTTCCGGGGGCTTTGTCTAAATACACTGAAAAATCTTCAGCCCCTAACGAGGGTTCCGTCAACAGTAGCACGGCGTCTTTTCCCCACGCTTCCTCTACAGACTCCTCGACAATTTGCGTCAGGCCGATATCGTTAATGACGGAGGGGACGAGCCGTCGATATTTGACTTCGTACCCGGCACCGTAGGTTTGACAGATGTTGGCGACGATATTTTCGATCCATTGGGGAAGCGTGGCGTGGGTTTCCGGGTGGAGCGATCGCGCCATTCCCGAGAGTTTCACGCAGTCGGCGATGGCGTTGGGGGCGCGTCCGCCGTGAATTTTTCCGATGGTCAACACGACTGGTCTCAGAGGGTTGTGGGTGCGACTGATGGCTTGCTGTAGCCCGGTAATGACTTGGGCGGCGATCCAGATGGCGTCGATCGCTTCGTAAGGTCGCGCCCCGTGGCCGGATTCTCCCGTAATCGTAATTTCGAGATCGTCGGCGGCGGCGGTCAGCGTTCCGTAACAGATGCCGATCTGACCGCTGGAGATGCTCGGGAAGACGTGAACCCCAAAAATGCTATCGACCCCTTCCATCGCGCCGTCTGCGACCATCCAGCTCGCGCCCTGTGCGATTTCTTCGGCGGGTTGGAATAGAAAGCGTACCGAACCGGGAAGCTCTGACGCCAGTTGCGACAACACCATGGCCGTTCCGAGTCCCAAGGTGGTATGAACGTCGTGACCGCAAGCGTGCATGATTCCTGTATTGCGGGAGGCGAAGCTCAAGTCGGTTCGTTCGTGAATCGGAAGGGCGTCCATGTCGGTACGGATGGCGATCCGGCGGCGATCGCGGTTTTGTCCGGCCAGTTCGCCGACAACACCAGTTTTCCCGACGCCTTCGCGCACCTGTAACCCGCAGGACGATAACACCCCGGCCACGTAAGCGGCGGTTTGGTATTCCTGGCCGCTGAGTTCGGGGTGGGTGTGGATGTGACGGCGGATTTCGATGAGTCGAGGGGCGAGTTGTTTGGCGATATCTTTGATGCGATCGAGCATCTGGGGTCAAGGTTGAGAGTGCTTTAACCATGATAGGGAGTTTCCCACCCTCCCGTTGAGAAACTCCCCTCGATCGCCACCTATTTTTAATCGTCGTCGTAATCGTCGTCGTAATCGTCGTCGTAATCGTCGTCGTAATCGTCGTCGTCGTAATCGTCGTCGTCGTAATCTTTGTTGTAATCCTTACCGTAGCCGTATCCGCGATCGATCGTACCGACGGGCGAACCGTCTTCGCGGGTTATCGAAAACGCGTCGAAATCTCCGTCGTCGTAAACTCCCGTCACCGTCACCCGCTCTCCCGGTGTCAAATCGAGGGCTTGGGAATCGCGGAGATCGGCATCG
>NZ_JAQNCQ010000323.1:0-13292 GCF_028368005.1 Geitlerinema sp. CS-897
GCTGTTGAGTTGTTTGGCAAAAGGGAACTCGATCGCCAAACTCTTACACAAAGCCTGCATTTTGGCTCTCGTGCAGTCACGGGTATCCATCCACAGTCGCAAGCACTTATTTCTGATGAACTGTCCGGTACGGATCGCTTCGTCAAGTGCTTGATACTGCTTTGGCAAACCTTTGAGTTTGGCTTCTCGAACTAACATTGCTGTTGTTGATTCCCCTCTATAGCAATCCTAAATGGTTTGCGGAAACAGATCGGCTGAAAACCCCATGCCGTAACGATCTATCCTGAAAACAAGCCGCAAACGAAGTCGTACTGCTATATCCTTCCATCTTACCACAAGAATTGTCGGGTAAAGTCGCCCTAGAAGGCTTGCCCTGCTTGCCCTGCTTGCACTGAGCTTGTCGAAGTGAGCTTGTCGAAGTGAGCTAAGTCGAAGGCTTGCCCTGAGCCAAGTCGAAGGGGGCGAGGCTTTAAACCCAGCTCTTTTGGTAAAGGCATTTAAAGTGAGGTGGGAAAAGGGATGTCTCAGAGGGTTTGACAGTCCCCTAGAGCTGCATTAGAATTTCTCGAAAAACTCGCCCAACTCTATTGATTCCCCTCGACCACAACTGGATATTGGAACGCTCATGAACTTACGACGTTGGGTTTGTCTCGGCGCTTTGGCGGGTTTCACGCTAACTGGATGTCGCACGCAATCCCCCCTTTCCGATGGAAGTTCTTCCCCCGTACCGCTCTCGGAAGCTTCCGCAATCGCCAGTGAATTCGAGATCGATCGCGAGGCGCTAGCGTCTCTGTGTCGCGTAGTGAAAATTAGTAACGGGGAAGTTCGCGAGTCGCAAAAATCGACGTTTGCGCTTCCCAACGCTCGCGACGACGACCGTGCGGTTGCCGACAGCGCGATCGCGGTCGTTCGCGACACGCCAGACCTCGATTACGATTTTATCGGACAGGCCGCCAACCTCGACGACTGGCCGCCTCGTAAAGAAGCCGCTTCCGACTCGCAGACGGAGTTAGTTTTGTGTCTTTACGAAACCAACGACACCGACGACGCTCAAACTTGTTGGTATCTTAATGAAGAGGGGTGGTACGGCGGCTTAACCGTCTACGGAACGCGATCGCAGTTGTACTTAGTCGAAGCGAAAACAGTGGATTTAGTCGCTCAAACGAATCTCACGCGATCGCGCCCCGACTGTCCCGAGTCCTATACGCTGAAAGGAGACAACCGCTCGGAAATTCAGAACGGACTACCCATCGAACTCGATCGCGTCAAGAGTTGGCTACAAACGCTCTAGCTCTGTTAAAAAAACGCAAAAAATAGAAGGGCGATCGGTTCGTTCTGTTTAACCTAGAGCGAGACCCCTAGCGAAAACCCCTCACCGCGAGAATTTCTATGACCACTCACGATTTACTCCTTCTCGTCCTCCTGCTTTCCCCTGGACTCCTCCTGTCCGCCGTCGTCATGGGCGCCTTTTCCCGAGGCGGCTAACAGACAGGGAAGAGGGAAGAGGGAAAACACGCTCGACTTTCCCTGTGTTGCAACCCGAAGCCTTTCCGAAACTCTATAGCCGTCGGCCTGCCAACGGCTATGGAAACGATCTCAACCGGTAATTTCAGACACTTCCAGCAAAAGCGCGTCCTGGCTGAGACTCCTTGTGGAGCGACACCAGGACGCGCTAAGCATCCTCGGGTTGGATGACTCGACGCACTCAGACGCCGTTTACCAACCTTTTTCAGCTTGGGAAAGCACGTAGGCGGCTACGTCTTCGATATCGTCAGGGGACAGACGACCCAGGAAAGACGGCATCGCGTTTTTCCCGTTCGTTACCTGAGTTTTAATGGCTTCGAGAGAATCCATTCCGTATTTTTCCAGCGCGTCTTTTTTGAGGGTTTTGGCCGCGTTTACGACGTTGCCTCCTCCCATGTGACACGCCGTGCAGTTGGCGCTAAAAACCTGAGAACCATGTTCGATATCGGCAGCCCAGGCGGGACGACCGAAGGCAAAAACTGTCACTGCCAGGGCGAGCAGGACAAACGAAACGAGCTTTTTCAAAATTGCGATCTCCTCTACTCGAACATACAAAGCCAATTTACGTGATATCGAAATGTGGTGTCTTTGTCAATAGACACTCGGTCGATTTAGTCTTAACCTTATGTGGCAAAGTACTGATAACGTCAAGGGTTTAGAGAACGAGAAACATCGATCGCACGTAAATTTTTTTTAAACAAATCTTCATTAAAAAAATCATTCAGACCGACGTTCGCTTGTCAAGATTATCGTTACATTTTTTAAACAATTACTGAATCGTAACGAACGGTAATTTCGAGATACGCGGCAGCGATCGCTCCCTTCGACTGACCGACTAAGCAACCCGAGAACGCGAACGCGCTACACGCCGCCACTGCGAACGAACCAATCGAACCAGCGGCTGTGTCGGACTTGCTTGAGTCGGGAAACACTGCGCTCGAACGCACAACGACAATAGGCTAGGTAAAATTGTCGGTATCCCTTCGGTGGAGGCGAGGGGAGCTTGAGAACCTGTCGGTAAGCGGCCATTGCGTCGGTGTAGTGTTGCAAGTGACAGAGAACGTCGCCCCGCACCAGCCAAACGCGAGGAGAACGGGGGGCGAGGAGTTGGGCGCGATCGCAACAGTTTAAGGCATCTTGGGGGCGATCGAGCTTCAGCAGCACAATTGCTTGAGCTAACCAGATACAATGAAGGTTCGGTTGGAGTGTCGTGACGCGACTGTAGTATTCCAGCGCTTCGCTGTAACGTTCTAAGCGATCGAGCAACTGTCCGTAGGAGACGAGGAGTTCCACGTCATCCGGTTTTAAAGTTACCGCGTGACGAAAACTTCGACGGGCTTCCTCGGGACAGTCCAAGGCTGAGAGAACCTCGGCACGATGTCCCCAAAACTGTGGATTGTCGGGAAAGAGATCGATCGCCCGCCGCACAGAAGTCAAGGCTTCTTCCCAGCGGCGACAGGCTGCCTCTGCCTGACTACGCGAATGCCACCAATGGGCTTGGGTGTCGTCGAGTGTTAAAGCAGCCTTGAACGCATCGATCGCCGCAGCATAATGTTTGAGTGCCATTAATGCCGATCCTTTGCCAAACCAGGCGCGATCGCACTGCTTATCAAACCTCAACGCGCGATCGTAATCAGCAACAGCACTGCGGTAGAGTCCCCAGCGAACGTGAACGCTTGCCCACTCCAGGCAGCGTTCGAGAGAATCGGGTTGTAACACGGGTCTTGCTCCTGCCTGCACCCTATCCTAACGGCAAGAAGGGGCAATCCGATATTATCACGAGCGATCGGTCTCAAACCAATTGGGAATGGGCAGTTTCGCCGATGATTTGCAGGAGCGTTTCAGTGACAATTGGTATGACAAGCCTCGTGACAATTTGTATTACCGTTCGCGTTACAATGAAGAACGCTCTCATCTTCCCATTGGGTTTGAAAGGGGTAACCTTGTAGATAGTTTCCATTAAAATGCTTATGGCGAAAAATAACAGTAATGGCTACAAAGTAATTAGCGATAACCGTCAAGCGCGTTACCGTTACGAAATCTTAGACACTTACGAAGCGGGTATAGAACTCAAAGGAACAGAAGTCAAATCCATCCGCCAAGGACGAGTCAATTTGCGAGACGGATACGCCTTAATTCGCAACAACGAAGCCTGGTTGTTCAACGTCCATATTTCGCCCTATAACACGGCGAGCCAGTACTTCAACCACGACCCGCGACGCACGCGAAAACTGCTGCTACATCGCGACGAAATCCGCAAATTAATCGGAAAAGTTGAAGAAAAAGGTTTGACCCTCGTGCCGCTAAAAATGTATCTCAAAAACGGCTGGGTTAAAGTTCTAATTGGTCTAGGACGCGGCAAAAAACTCCACGACAAGCGAGAATCTCTGAAGAAGAAACAGGAAAAACGCGAAATCGCACGGGCGTTGAAAAACTATTAGTCGTAATAGAATTTGCCAAAGGTTTTAGGGAATGTCGAAGCGATCGCAGTCAAACCCACTTGCAATTTCCGTTACCAATTGACCTTCATTCAAGCCAGAACCCCGGTATTTTGGAAATACCGGGGTTCTCCACACATACAAAACCTCTTGAGACAAAGAGGATAGCTCGGGTCGCAGAGCTTAACTCAGTCCCACCAACTGCAAGCTCAAATCCCACATCCGTTCGCCTTTCTCATCATCGCGAGCTTGTCGCGAGACTTTTTGTGCGAAAGACTGGCGGCCTTTCTTCTGGCGGTTTCCCCAACTCCAGTAAACGCCAGATTGCTTAAATTCGGGGTCGGCCACAACCGCCGCCACCCGCTCGCCAGCCAACTCTTGGGAAACATATCCCCCCGTGATGTATTTCTGGAAAACTGGGAAGATTTTTTGGAATAGCGGATAGTGGTTGCGGAACAGCGGCGTATCGGCGACGCAACCAGGATACAGAGAGCTAAACGTGATATCCGTAGAATCGTGATAGCGGCGGTGCAGCTCCCGCATCGTCAAAACGTTACAAACTTTACTGTCTTTATAGGCTTTCACCGGCTCGAACTTCTTACCGTCGATCATCGAAACTGGCTCTTTGAAGCCTTCAGCGAACCCGTCGAGAGTTCCTAAATCCGGACGCGGGGGAATTTTACCGCCGAGTTCGTCAGGGTTGTGGGTGACCGTTCCCAGAATCACCATCCGTTTGTCCGGTTCGTTGGACTGCTCGAAGTCCGCCAACATCAGGTTACACAGTAGAAAATGTCCCAGATGGTTGGTGGTCATGGTCAGCTCGTACCCTTCGGGACTCCGCATCGGCTCTTTCAGCAGCGGCATATAAATCGCGGCGTTGCACACCAAGGCCCGAATGGGTCGGTTGAGGGAGCGGTAGTTGGTGACGAACTGGCGAACGCTCTGCAAAGACCCCAGGTCGATATGCAGAACTTTGTAACTGTCTTTCGCTATACCGAGGTCTTGGGCAGCTTTTTCTGCTTTTTCCAAGTTTCGGCAGGCCATGACGACGTACCATCCCTTTTCGGCGAGGGCTTTTGCGGCGTACAAGCCAACACCCGAAGAGGCTCCCGTAACAATGACTGTGGGCTTTTGCTGGTTTTCCATTCTCGTGAAGTGATTTGATATCGATCGCTGTTAACCCGATCTATGATCGCACACCTTGCAAGCTCTACGGCCGGGCAGTTTAGTGAAGAATCTTGTACTGAGGCTTCTTCGGAGGTGAGGAGATGAGGAAACACTGTCAACTGAAAACTGTCTTCACTGGTGACTGGTGACTGGTGACTGGTGACTGTCTTCCCTCTTCACTAAAAAAAAGCCCCGGAACTCCAGCAAGTTCCAGGGTTTCCATCAGGGTGCATCTACCATTCCTCTGTTCTTTAGAAAGGTGGGAGGTTCCGGATAGTTTTGTAATTTTCCTGTTCCCTATTCCCTATTTCCTGGTCCCTCTACCGCCAAGAAAAAACCCAGAACTTTTGCAAGTTCCAGGTGGGTGAGTCGATGGCTTCCTGTCGCTGAAGTGAGAAGCATCGAGTACGGAGAGTCAGTTAAGAAAAAAACCCTGAAACTCCAGCAAGTTTCAGGGTTGCCATCAGGGTGCATCTACCATTCCTTTGTTCTCTGAATAAGGTCGGGTCTCAGGATGGTTTTGGAAAAATTTTGGGAAATTTTGGCGATCGCTCTCAAATTTACGTGTTTTTACGGATTTAGAGAAAGCCAAGCTTTGACGCATCAGTGTTTTTGCGGAACCTCGATCGCGATCGGTTGTCGAATTGATGTTTGAATACCAGTATGACGAGTCAATCTAACACAAACCCGGTCGACCGAGCTGTACTTGCAGCCATTCAGAGACGTATCGAATTGTACAAACAAAACAGAATAGAACTTTCACAACTCACTCAAGATTTATTGACGATTGTGAGTGGAACGATCGCAGTTCCGAGGGATTGGCACACCAAATTTATGCAGCATTGGAGTGCGATCGAGGAAGCGAATGCCCTGGCTCTAGCGGCAGGCTCCGATCGAGTTCTACCCGAACATGAAGAGGTAATCGGTACGGCTCTGAACGAGATCCAGAGATTAGTTCGATCGCGATTTTAATACACTCTGGATTTACGCGATTAAGCCTTACCCACACCAAATGTAGAGGTCGGTGGGCAATGCCCACCCTACACATGGGGTGAATGCGGTTGTTCTGACACTAATAAATCATTTCCTGCGTTCTTCACGTAACTTGCAAGTTAGATCGGATTTTACCCATCAAAATGAAATTCGTACATAAAAAACTCCACCCCAAGCCTGAAGGAGAAAAACGGGGTGGAGAAAGCCTGTTACCTCTATTGTGACTTAAAATCTAACAAAAGTCCGTAAAATTACTGAGGCTGCGGTTCCTTCGACGCGGCGAGAAACTCCTTCAACCGCCACAAACTCACTGTTTGGCCTAAATTCAACGGTAACAGCGACACGCCTTCCAAACGCGATTGCACCCAACCGTCACCCCAGTACCACTCGTGAAAGCCGTCGATTCCGCCACTGAGTAACATCCGCAAACACCGATCGCTCGCCACTTCGACATGATGCTCGATCGATACGAACCCCAGCGAACTCGTAAACGTCAACCCTTCATGAAGCTTTTCCGGTAAACCCGGCGATAACTGTTGCGGCAACCACTTCTGTAACTCGCTCGGATGCAGCAAACTGCGAGCGATCGCACTCGCCGAAGCGTCGATCTCAATTCGCAAATGGCTCTGTTGAAACGTTCCCAGCATACTTCCAGCTATTCCCAGCAAGCCCACGAGAGTCATTATGACGAATTTCCCCAGGCGATCGCCAGGTTGTCGTTCCGATCTCTGAAAAGATCGCGATCGTTACAATAAATTAAGATAAGACGATCCCAAACCTCAAAACATTCATGGCAGATCAGCTCGTTCGCGCAACAGCAGCAGATGGCGGCATTCGCTGCGTTGGAGCCATCACCACACGACTCACCGAAGAAGTCCGTCAACGCCACAAACTCTCTTACGTCGCCACCGCCGCTCTCGGACGAACCATGTGCGCGGGTCTTCTCCTAGCCTCTAGCATGAAGAAACCCGAGTCTCGCGTCAACATCCGCGTTCGCGGTGACGGTCCCCTCGGTGGTATCCTCGTCGATGCGGGACTCGACGGAACGGTTCGCGGCTACGTGGAAAACCCCTCTGTCGAACTTCCTCCTAACAAAATTGGCAAACTCGACGTCGGCGGAGCTGTCGGTTCCAACGGCTTTCTCTACGTCATCCGCGATGTCGGCTACGGCTATCCCTACTCCAGTACTGTCGAACTGGTATCCGGCGAAATCGGCGACGACGTAACCCACTATCTCGTCAACTCCGAACAAACTCCCTCGGCGTTGGTTCTCGGGGTGTTCGTGGGAGCCGACGGCGTAACGGCGGCTGGGGGACTCCTCCTGCAAGTTCTTCCGAAAGCGGCTCGCGATGAGGAACTCGTAGCCACGCTGGAATCTCGCCTCGCGGGACTTTCGGGATTTACTCCCCTGCTGCGAAAACAGAAAAGCCTTCCGGCGATTTTTGAAAGTCTCTTGGGAGATTTAGGTTTGCAAATCCTCCCCGGCGTGCAGATGTTGCACTTCCACTGCGGCTGTTCCTGGGAACGTCTCCTGGGAGCCTTGAAACTCCTGGGTTCGGCAGAACTCAAGGATATGATCGAAAAAGACGGCGGTGCAGAAGCCACCTGTGAATTCTGTAAAGATGTCTTCCACGCCGATGTCAGCGATTTACAACGCCTCATCGACGATTTGAAACAGGAGTCTTCCGTTCGCTAATTCTCTAACGACTTCCACGGAATGGGGTTTCCTGCAACCCCATTTCCCTCACTCTTCCCTCTACACTCTCCCCTCTACACTGAATTTCCCTCCCATTTGCACTCGCCACAACGCCGCGTAAATTCCCTGACGTTTCAAGAGTTCTTCGTGGGAACCCCGTTCGGCGATTTTGCCTTTGTCCATGACGTAGATACAATCGGCGTTGCGAATGGTACTCAGACGGTGCGCGATCGCAATCGTCGTCCGGTTTTGGGTAATGCGATCGAGCGATCGTTGAATCGCCGCCTCGGTCTCGTTATCCACCGCCGATGTCGCTTCGTCTAAAATCAGAATCGGTGGATCTTTCAACACGGCTCGCGCGATCGCCAAGCGTTGGCGTTGTCCGCCAGAGAGCTTCTGTCCCCGTTCTCCAATGACGGTATCGTAGCCTTGGGGTAACTCAGAAATAAAGTCGTGTGCTTCTGCGATCGCCGCCGCCGCCACCACATCCTCGTCTTTGGCGTCGAAACTCCCATACCGGATGTTTTCCGCTACAGTTCCGTGAAACAGAAACACATCTTGACTGACTAAGGCGATCGCTCGTCGCAAATCCTGTAACAAAATCTCTTGAATATCGATTCCGTCGAGGGTAATTCGTCCCGAGTGAATCTCGTACAATCGCAACAGCAACTTGACGATGGTACTTTTTCCCGAACCCGTCGCTCCCACGATGGCGACAGTATCTCCTGCGGGAACCCGTAGCGAAAAGTCCGAAATTACCGCAGAGCGATCGAGATAGCCGAAGGTGACGTTTTCCAAACAAATCTCGCCGTTGACGCGTTCTACGGGAAGCGGTTTGTTCCCCGGATGCACCGTAATCGGCATATCCAGCAACTTAAACACCCGTCGTGTCGATGCCTGCGATCGCTGGTACAAATCCAGGGTTTCCCCCAACCGCGTTAGCGGCCACAACAAGCGTTGCGTCAAGAATACCATCGTACTGTAGGTTCCCACTGCCAGGGTTCCCGCCGCCGCGTCTAATCCTCCCAGTAACAGAGTTGCAGTAAATCCCACCAAAATAATAATCCGAATCAGGGGAACGAACGCCGCACTGAGGGCGATCGCGCGTTGGTTGCTGTAGCGATATTCGTTACTGAGGCGATCGATCCGGTTAACTTCGTACTCTTCGGCGGTAAAACTCTTAATCGTGGTAATTCCCGTCAAATTATTCGTCAGTTGCGCGTTGAGCCACCCCACCGATTCCCGAACGGCGAAATAACGCGGTGCGAGTCGTTTCTGAAAGACGATCGAACCCCATAAAATAAACGGCATCGGCAACATTGCCAACCACGCCACGTTAGGAGCCAGGACAAAAAACGCGCCACCGATGACGATTACCGTCGTCGAAACTTGTAAAATCTCGTTAGCGCCCCCATCTAAAAACCGTTCTAATTGGTTGATATCGTCGTTGAGAACTGACAGCAATCCTCCCGTACTCCGTTCTTCAAAAAACGAGAGTTCCATCGCTTGTAAATGGCGGTACGCATCCAGTCGCAAATCGTGTTGGATCGCCTGTGCCAAATTGCGCCACAATCGTTTGTAAGCATATTCAAACAGCGATTCCAATCCCCAAATCAGGAAACTCAGCAGCGACAACACGACCAATTGAGCGAATACGCTTCGGACACCCCACCCCGCTAAAAACGAGTTTTCCTGTTGTACGACGATATCCACCGCCAATCCGATTAACGCAGGTGGTGCGAGGTCGAAGATTTTGTTGAGTACGGAACACGCCGAGGCTTTCCAAATTTCAACGCGATAGCGATCGGCGTATTCAAATAGTCTTAAAAACGGAGCTTGTCGCTGAGTTGACACAATTTTTGCGGTCTAAATTTTAGGATTCTTAGGACTTACGCAGTTCAACCGAAATCACACTAAATGGAGAGGTCGGTGGGCATTGACCACCCTACAAATGGTGTAGATACGTAACTCCTGGATTCTTTGATTTGAAAAGATTATAAACTAAAATGACTCGATCTCTCAAGTACGAAGCTCGTACCTACTGTTGTACTTTATCGATTCTGTTCGATCGAGTGAGTTTTAACCGTGACAATATACCACATATTATTCGGCAGCGATCGCTTGTTGAGAAACCGTTCTTCGAGATCGTCTTGTTGTAAAATTTCAATATTTTGAAATCCTTTTTCGCTTAGCCAGCGCTCCATTTCTTCTCCATACATTCCAAAACGGTAAGGTTCGCCGATTTCGGCCAGGCGATCGATATTAAAATTGATTCCCGGAATCGTTTCGTTTTTAAATGTCATCAGCGGCGAACAACAGTCAAACACAAACACCGATCCAGGTGTCATTTTATTTTTGATAAAATCTAACGTATTCGACACATTTTCTTGACTTAAATAGTAGCTAACACCTTGCCAAATGTAAATCGTCGGTGTTTGAGGATTGAAACCATATTCAACTAGACAATCGAGATTGTCTTGGTTGAAATCGAGAGGAATGAGAGACAATTCATAAGGAATATTATCGAATTGTTTTAGCAAATATTGTTTCTTGTTTTCGATTGTTTCGGGTAAGTCAACTTCAAACGTTTTGACTGAGTTATTTTGAATAGAAGAAAGACGAAAAAATCTCGTATCGTAACCAGCCCCCAATAAGAGAATTTGCTGACATCCAGCCTCGATCGCAGATTCGATAATGTCATCGCCGTACTTTTCTCTCAAAATGACATATAAATATGCAATTTTTTGAAAGCGTTCTTCTTCATCTTTAGGTTCGGACATCATATTGGGAGGATTTTTCTCTAACGCCTGGATCGAGTCGCGATCGAAAAACCATCTAATATACTTATCTGTAAAAAGAGTTTCAGTTTGGAATTGATGAACGAGCTTCAGCATTAAAGTTCCTTTATTAGTTGAATTCTTCCAGTTCAGTTTCATTTTGTATTCCTCGATCGCTCAAAAAAATATTGTGGGGTCTTCTGGGTTCAAGGTGATAAGCTAATTTTATTTTAGGCAAAAGCCTGATTTTAAGTACATCATGGCAATGCGCTTTTATTCAAGTTGGTATTCAAAATAACAAATTACACCGCAATTCCCGAAGACCCAATTTTACGTTTTTTGGCTTGACTTTGGCAGAGGTTCAAAAAATCATAATCCCGAGCGTACCATTGCTTCAGATTGTAAGTTGCTGCTTGACTAAACTGATACGTTTTAGAAGACTGATTGCCGTGTTGAGGATTGATTTTTGCTTTGTTTGAATTTTGAGTTAAATACAGATCTTGAGGCAATCCTAAAATTTTTTTAATGTCTTCAAAATCTCGATCTAAACTTTCTTGAAATGCAATGTATAAGCAATCATGAAAACGACTGAGAAAGTAAGATTCTGATTCAAACCAATCGAGGTAAGAAGTATTAATGTGTTCGATACTGATCATTCCTTCGATCGCTAAATTTCTCAGTACTGGATCGTTAGAAGAAAGTGCGATCGCCAAGTCTTCAGGAGTTTTGAAGAATTGAAGTATTTTTCGTTCTGTTTCAAACTTTGAATGCTTCCAAGGACGAGTTTGTCGATTTTTAAAATAAAATGCACTGGCAAAACGAGCGATCGGATCTCGCAAACAAAAGAAAAATTTATCGCCTTGAGGAATATCTCGAAGTGTACAGTCGTGTCCTCGAAGATGGATGATAAAATTATCAGTTTGTAAGTAACCTGCAAGGGTATGTTTTATTGCACTTCCTCCCGTCTTGCTAATATGTAAGAAATTTGCGATTTTTCCGCCTTTCCATCGATAATATTTAAGTTGAAGATTTTTACATTTTGTTTTTGCTAGATTTAAAATTTTATTGGACTTTATGAGATTAGATCGAGACATGGCGACAAAAGATAAATCGGAGAGTGGGACATATTTAAACAGTTAAGGCGATCGCATCGAACGGGTATCGCGATCGCCTAAATTTTTTCTGTTAACAGACCGGCAAGTGTCCGGTAAGATATCTCATTGACATCCTCACCGCCCTGGAAGGACGGTGATTCCCAAACCGTTCGGCTGACGCTCACGGCGAAGCCTCACGATTTGGGTTCCTGCTTCTGTCCCCTTCGACTGCGCTCAGGGGTTTTTCGCAACGGCTTTCCAGGGCGCAATGCCTTTCGAGTCTTATGTTCGCTCCACAGGCTGAAACGGTGTGTCCCACCGCCAAAAGTCCAATGGAATTGGAGTGTTAGCCAAACTGACTAACTTGGTTTTCGTTAGTCAGTTTAACCACCACTAACCATTGTACTGTAAAGCCGCCCTTGAAGGCTTGCCCTGAGCCAAGTCGAAGGCTTGCCCTGAGCCAAGTCGAAGGCTTGCCCTGAGCCAAGTCGAAGGGGGCGGGGTTTTAAACCCAAAATTTTCGATAACATCGTCTATCTTCACGACATCGACACTCAATTCTACAAATTTTCAACCGTCAATTTTCGCTCGTCGCACCCTTGAAACACCTCACCCCCCAAATTCTACTCGTTCTGTGGAGTCTCCTCGGCTTAGCCTTGCGGTTCGCTCGCTTGACTGCCCTTCCCCCGTGGACAGACGAATGTGCGACGATCGCCTTCAGTCTGGGTAACAGTTTTCTCGACGTTCCCCTCGATCGCGCCATCCCTCCTGACATCTTAATGCAACCTTTACAACCGCGCCCGGACGCCACCGTCGCCGACGTGGTCAACCACCTGATGTCAGAAAGTACCCATCCCCCTCTGTACTTTATCCTCGCCCATTACTGGATGCGGTGGTTCGGCGGCGACAACGTTCTCCTGGCTGCGCGATCGCTCTCCGCCATCTTAGGAACCCTCGCCGTTCCAGCCATCTACGCCTTAGCCTTTCGCACCTACCGCTCTGTCATTGTGGCACAGCTCGCCGCCGTCGTAATGGCCGTTTCTCCATTCGGCGTGTTCCTCGCTCGAGAAGCCCGTCACTATACCTTAGCCGTTCTCGTGGCGATCGCCTCCCTCTACTGTTTCGTCGTCGCCGTCGAAGCCATTTTCCAGCACAAACCCCTTTCTCCCAAAGTTTCGATTCCCTGGATTCTCATCAACGGCTTCGGAATCGCCGTACATTACTTCTTCGGCTTAGTTCCCCTGTCTCAAGCCTTAGTTTTAGTCGGAATTTGGCTGACTCACACATCTCACCGCCGCAGTCTCGCTTGGCGAGGAATTGCGATCGCCGCCTTGGGAACCACCCTTTCCGGCGTCGCGTGGATTCCCGTGTGGCGAGAGGTCAGCCAAAGCAACCTCACCGATTGGGTGTACGATGGCGGCATCGGAATCGACGCTCTACTGCGAGCGATCGCCTGGTTGCTCTCCATGCTGTTGATGTTTCCCCTCGACATCCTCACCTTACCCCTTTGGATAATTATCCCCAGTAGCCTCGCCTTCTTGGTCTCCCTCATCTGGATTTCCAAACTCCTCTGGAAACCCTCTCCCCCTCTCCCCCTCTCCCC
>NZ_JAQNCQ010000324.1:0-47374 GCF_028368005.1 Geitlerinema sp. CS-897
GAGTCCGACATCCAACCCCACGGTATTTCCTGACGGTTCGAGTGTTTCTCGAACCTCGACACTAACGCAGAACTGAGCGTAATAGCCATCGGCTCTGCGAACCAGCCGAACCCGCTTGATTTGTTCTGTGCCGTAAAACGCCAAATCCCAGGTTCCAACCAGTTTTAGTCGTCCTATATTTTTCTTATCCGTAAAGAGAATATGTTTGGGGTCGAGTAACTTCCAACCTGAAGTTTTATACTCAACGGAACGACTGTTTTTCTTAAACTTGGGATATCCTTCTCTTGGTGCGCGTTCCCTAGCGCCGTGCGACGGCGCGGGATCGCACCGCTTTTTGCCAGGAACAGACTTGCGACAGTTCTCGAAAAAACGAGAAATTGCCGACCAAGCGCGTTCGGCTGAGGCTTGACGAGCCGTGCTGTTGAGTTCTCGGGCAAAGCCATACTCTCGAGCCAGGACTCGACAGTATTTGTTGAGGTCGTATTTGTTAACACCTCGGTTATCTATCCAATAGCGCAGTGCCTTGTTGCGAACGAACTGTGCGGTTCGGATTGCTTCGTCAATCGCTGCGTATTGGTGGGGTTTACCTTTGACTTTGAACTCGAGAACAAGCATCGTCGTTTGACTTGATTGTTCTGAATATTTTAGAACAAAAAACAGGATTTTCAAAAGCCTAGAAGGGCGGCTTTTGACCCAATTTTTTTGATAACGCTCGCGTGGCGTTGGCGATCGCGATTAAGGCGACCCCGACATCGGCAAAGACGGCTTCCCAGAGGGTTGCAAACCCCAACGCGCCGAAGAGAATCACGATACCTTTGACCCCCAGAGCGATCGCGATGTTCTGCCAGACGATGCGGCGGGTGCGACGGCCGAAACGCACGGCATCGACCAGTTTTGAGGGCGCGTCGGACATCAACACGACATCGGCGGTTTCGATGGCAGCGTCCGACCCCAATCCGCCCATGGCCACGCCCACGTCCGCTCGGGCAATTGCTGGGGCGTCGTTGATACCGTCGCCGACAAAGGCCACGGTTCCTGTTTCCGTCGAGGCTAAGTCGCGAAACACCTCGTCGAGCGCGTTGGCTTTATCTTCAGGTAGCAGTTCGGCTCGCACGTCGTCGATGCCGATCGCTTTGGCGATCGATTCTGCGACCGATCGCCTGTCCCCCGTCAGCATCACCATCCGATCGACCCCCAACTGTTTTAACTGCGATACGGTGGCTGCTGCGTCTTCCCGCAGGCGATCGGACACGACGATGTCGCCGATATAGCGACCGTCGATCGCCACGCGCACGCCCGTTCCGGCCGACCCGAAGGGGGGAAAGTTCGCCGACTCGAACAGGCGATCGCTTCCAACGGCGATCGCTCTTTCGATCCCTTCACTGTCTGCGGCCGTCACGCGTACCCCACAACCGGGAATTTCCTGATAGTCGCTCAACGTCATCTCAGAAGTGCGATCGGAGATGGCGCGACAGATGGATCGGGCGATCGGATGGGTCGAGTGAGATTCTGCCAGCGCCGCCCATTGCAATACCTCCTCGGCGTTCCAACCGTCGGCAGGCCGCACCTGCGTTACCTCGAAGGAGCCTTCGGTGAGGGTTCCGGTTTTGTCGAAAACGACGGTGTGTAACTCGGCGAGGCGATCGAGAAATACCGATCCTTTGACCAACACCCCCTGTTTCGCCGCACCGCCGACGCCGCCGAAGTATCCCAAGGGAATGCTAATCACCAACCCGCAAGGACAAGATATGACGAGCAGAATTAACGCCCGATAGCCCCATTCGATAAAGGTGGCGTCGGGTAAAAATAACGGTGGAAGCGTCGCGATCGCCAGGGCTAATCCCACGACGAAGGGAGTGTAACGACGGGCGAACCGTCTCATAAAGGTTTCGGTGGGGGCTTTCTGGTGGCGGGCGTTTTCGACGAGTTCTAAAATTCGCACGATGGAGGATTCGCCGAAGGGTTGGGTGACGCGCACGGTTAACGCCCCGCTTTGGTTGATGGTTCCGGCGAGGACGCGATCGCCTGCTTCGACGGATCGCGGTACGGACTCCCCAGTTAAGGCAGACGTGTCGAGATAGCTGTTTCCAGACAACACTTCGCCGTCGAGGGGAATTCGTTCGCCGGGTTTGATGAAGATTTCGGTGCCGACTTCGACGACTTCTGGTGAGACTGATTGAAATCCTTCTGGTGTTTTGACACGGGCGACGTCTGGACGCACTTCTAAGAGCGATCGAATCGAGTTTCGAGAGCGATCGACGGCGAACTCTTGGACGGCTTCGCCAATTCGGTAAAACAGCATTACGCCTACGGCTTCTGGGGCGGCGTCGATAGCGATCGCTCCGAGGGTCGCCACGCTCATCAAGAAGGTTTCGTCGAACGCTCGACCGCGCACGATCTGGCGTCCGGCAGTTTTCAAAACGTCCCAGCCGACGATGAAATACGCTGGGAGAAACCACGCAGGCGTCCAGATTCCCGTTAAGACCTCGTTTCCGGTGAGTGCTAGTCCCACGGCAAACCACAGGCTAACCCCCGCGAGAAGCCAGATTTCTCGCCGTTTTTTGCGCTGATGCGATGCGGGGTTGGTGTCGGTTGTGCCGTGACAGCTACAGCAGTCTGTGGTGGGTTTCGCGGACGTCTTCATCAAAATTTGCCTCAAAAACAACAATTGAACAGTTATTCAGATTTTAAGAGAAAGAGTCCGAAACGTTAAGCGTCGCTCTGCGAGGTTCTGGCATCTTCTCAACGGGAGACGGGGAGAATCACTGTAAACTGCGTACCTTCGCCGATCGCGCTTTGAGCGAAAATTTCTCCGCCGTGGCGTTCGACGGCTTGTTTGACGACGTACAAGCCCACACCCACCCCTTTCACGTTACCGACGTTGGAGGCACGCTCGAAAGGTTGAAAGAGTTTGTCGAGGAAGTCTGACGGCATTCCGATGCCGCGATCGCTCACTGTCACCACGAGGCGATCGCTGTGGCTGTTCAGGTTAATTTCGATGGGATTGTTAGGTGGAGAATATTTAATGGCGTTGGAAATTAAATTAGACAAAATATGTTCGATCAGTGTTGTATCGACAGCAACTGACGAGCAATCACCTTCGGATGTCAAGTAAATGGGATTTCGCCCGTCCGTACTCTGTTGAAAGTTATCGATCGCCTCGTTCGATAACGCGAATACGTCGGTCGGTTGAGGATTGAAGGGAAGCCGCCCGGACTCGGCACGATTGACGGTTAGTAGTTCTTCGAGTTGGTTTCGCATCGAATCGATCGCGTTTTTGATACGACCGAAATGTTTGGCTTTTTTCGCTTCATCGAGTTTGCGATCGTAATATTGAATAATTTCGAGCGATCCTAAAATTTGTGTAAGGGGAATGCGGAGATCGTGTGCGACAGTCGATAGGAATATTGATTTAAGTTGGTTGACTTGAGTTTGCTCTTGTAGTAAACCTTCTATTTCTTGAGCCTCTATTTGTTTTTTTATTGCTATAGCAATCGTCGTTTTAATATCTTCTATTTTGGCAGGTTTTGTCAGATATCCATACGCTCCTGTCTCGAGAACGCGATCGAGAGTGTTATTATCGCTAAACGCTGTTAAGAAAATAATGGGAATTCCTGTTTTTTGGAGGAGTTCGGCTGCCTCGATTCCCGTGAGATCTCCTTTCAGTTTGATATCCATTAAGACTAAATCTGGCGGATCGCAACGAACGCGATCGATTGCTTCCTCCGCAGTTTTAAAAATACCGACCACTCTATAGCCGAGAGATTCGACATCTTCTGCGAGATTATGGGCGGCAATCAGTTCGTCTTCAACAATTAATATCTTTTGATATTTCGTCATTTTTTCGATCCCTCAAAATGTTGACTTGCAGTTGTTGTTGAGTTCTATGTTCGATTTTTCGAGTTTATATTTTAGGTATTTTCGCTCGAGAGCTTTGTTTTTTCGATCGCGATCGACAGAAAACAAAGTCTTATTTTTTAAGCAATGAGTCTTGGAGTCTCAACAAGATGAAGAGAGTCTAGATCTCTACAAAAAACGAGTTTTAAACAGTCCGTCAGTTGCGCGAATCTAGATTACTTTTGAGAAAAGAACGTTTTCTGAGAAATGTACTGAAATCGAGTATACATAGCGATCGAATTGCAATCCCAGTAAATTCATCTCCGATCACGTTCGATATTAAAGTGAAACTGTCAAGTAAGTTTTATGGATTCAAAATTTTGGTGGGTCACTCAATCTTACCATACCTCAAAAAGCGACAACTTTCGACAAAAAACAGGAAATAGACCGTCAATCAATTATATGGTCGTGTTTTAGAGGCGATCGCCGATCGATTTTCGTTTTTTCTCGAGATCTCTGTAGCATATTTGCAGATCTTGTTTGTGGAAAGTAGCGAACATGAGATAAAAATAGGAAAGTTAGCGAGACAAAAAACGGTAGATTTGGGAAAAACTGCCGAAACCGAACAGTTGAAAGCGGCGATCGCACTGGGTGAGACGCTACGGCGAGGGAACTCGAAACTGCAACTGAAAGCGAGTTCCAGTGTTGGAATCGATCTCGAGCGCAGCATCAATTTGATCGGCGAGAATGGTAACTAAACGCATTCCGAGCGATCGCGTCGTCCGAGACAGGGCGTCGTCCGGTAAGCCGATTCCATCGTCTTCAACCGTCAATCTCAAAAGCCGTTCCTCCTCCCGACGAAGTTCGACTCGAACCCTGCCCGATCGCGCCTCGGGAAACGCGTGTTTGAAGGCGTTGGCGAGCAGTTCGTTGACAATTAAGCCGCAGGGAACAGCCGTATCGATGTCGAGTTCGATGGGTTCGGTTTCCATCTCCACCGAAATCCTCTGTGGGTCTAGCGTCGAAGCTTGCGATAGCGTGGTGACGAGATGTTGCAGGTACTCAGCAAAATCGACCTGTGCCAAACTTTCCGACCGATAGAGTTTCTCGTGAATCAAGGCCATCGCTTGCAGGCGACGTTGACTGTCGAACAACGCCTCGCGAACCGTGGGATCTTCGACACGCCGCGCCTGCATATTGAGCAAGCTGTGGACGACGTTGAGATTGTTTTTGACCCGGTGGTGAATTTCTCGTAACAAGACCTCCTTCTCCGCCAGCGAGTTTTGCAGGCGCGATTCGGCGAGCTTGCGTTCGGTAATGTCCTGGGCGGTTCCGATAATCTGTCGGACGCGAGAGTCCGAACCTCGCAGAAACGGCGTTTCTCGGGCGAGAAACCAACGCCACAGGCCGTTTTTATGCTGTAACCGATACTCGAAATCAAATACGGTCGAGTCCGGCGTGGCCGCGATCTGTTGGAGGCGATCGAAATACGCCCCGAGGTCGTCGGGATGGATGAGGGCTTCGAGGAGGCGATCGCCCAAAGCTTGCACTTCGTTGGGAGTATAGCCGAGATAGCGTTCGATCGCGTGGTTGACGTAAACGTTGCGCCGCTGTTCGAGATCGAAAATATAGAGAACGTTCGGGGAGGTATCGGCGATGCGTTCGATAAAGTGGCGACTGTCTTCGAGCGCTTGTTGGGCGAGTTTGCGATCGCTAATGTCGAAGGAAATCCCGTCCCAGACCACATCGCCGTTATCCTGCAATTGAGGACTCGAAATCGAATGAATCCAGCGCAGGTGACCGGTGGGCGTGATGATGCGATACTCGAACTGCCAGGGGGTCAGGTTTTCGAGCGACTCCCAGACCGAGGCGGTGAAGCCTTCGAGATCGTCGGGGTGGATGAGAGACCAAAACAAGCTAGAATCGCGCAACACCGCCTCGGGATCGATCTCGAACAGCGTGCGATAGTCGTCACATAAATAGGTCAGTTCGTCGTTCAACCGACCGTCAGCGTTCAAGAAAGGTTGACGGACGACGTACTGGTAAATCGCTCCCGGAACGTTGGCCACCAGCGACTGAAAGCGGTGTTCGCTCTGACGGAGGGCAATTTCAGCGGTTTTCCGCGCGGTGATATCCATCGTAATTCCCAACAGGCGATCGCCGCGATCGTCGTCGCGAACGAATCGCCCGAGACTGTGAATCCAGCGCAACGCACCATCGGCGTGAAATATTCGCATTTGCTCGTCGAATTCCACGTGTTCCCGCATGGTACGCTCGACCGCTCGACCCACGCGATCGCAGTCGTCCGGGTGAACCCACTGATAGAATTGCGCCTCTGTGGTCGGGGCGCAGTCCTGGGTCGTCCCGAAAATATCGCAAGTTCGCTGAGACCAGGCGAGGCTTCCCGTGCGAAAATCCACTTCCCACAAGCCGAGGTGGGCGATATCGAGAGCTAAGCGCAAGCTGTGTTCGCGCTCCCGTAGCGCCTGTTCGGTTTCGTTTTTTTCAGTGATATCACACGACAGTTCCAAAATCGTACTCAGCGTTCCCGTCTCGTCGAATTCGGGAACCAATCGCGTTTCGTAGGCTCGCAAGCCGTTCCTCGTCGGCCAGTCACACTCGAACTCCACGCTTTCACCAGTTTCGAGAACTTGGTGGAGGTGTTCGGCGAAGGAAGACATCTTTTCGGGAGCAAAGCCGAGTTCTTCGATCGTTTTTCCGAGGAACCGTTCGAGCGGCCACCCAGAAATCTCTAACAGAGTGGCGTTGACGAACACGTGGCGTAACTGGCGATCGAAACGACAGATGACGTCGGGGGAGTTGTCTACCAGCGATTGAGTATCTCGCTGTTGTTGGCGCAACTGTTCTTGAAACCGTTCGAGTTCTAAGGTTCGCAGGCGTACTCGGGTTTCGAGTTCGGCGTTGTTGCGGGCGAGACTGGCTTCGATCCGTTTGCGATCGGTGATATCTTCGGCGAATCCCGCAACTCGATATAACTTCCCGTCTGCATCGGGAATGGGAAACGTCCAGGTATAAATCCAGCGCAGTTGGCCGTCCGATCGTCGGATGCGATATTCTCCGTTCGAGGGGGAATCTGGGGTAAAGTGGGCGTTCATCACTTGCAGGACTTTCGCGCGATCGCTGGGAACTACCGCCTCGATCCACTGCTGGGGATCGTCGTATAAGTCTTGGCGAGACTGTCCCCAAAGGGTTTCGTAAGCGGCGTTGACGTAGTCGATCTGCGGGGAGTCCGCTGATTTGACAAACAGGACGATGCGGTTGTTTTCGGCAATTTGGCGAAATTTTTCTTCGCTGTTTTGCAAGGCCAGTTCGGCGACTTTGCGATCGGTGATGTCGATGAAACTCCCAACGATTTGAGTGGGGTTTCCGTCCTCGTCGCGAATTAAGCGCATTCGGTCGTAGAGCCAGCGATAGGTTCCGTCTTTGTGACGAAAGCGATATTCGCAGACATGAAAATCGAGTTGAAACAGATTGGGGAGACAGGCGAAGACCTCGGCGCGATCGTCGGGATGAAGGTGACGATCGTGAAAGTGGCGATCGCCGAGGATTTCCTCGGGGTCGTACCCGAGATAAAAGCGCACGTTCTCGCTGATGTATCGTGTTTCGTAGGGGTCTTGGGGAGTGCAGCAGTATAGGATCGCCGGACTGACGCCGAGGAGGAATTGCAGTCGCGCTTCGCTGTCGAGCAAGGCGGTTTCGGCTCGTTTGCGAGCGCTGATATCCGTTATCGATCCCACCATGCGAATGGGAATCCCGTTCTCGTCGCGAACGACTTGAGCGCGACTTTGTACCCAAACCCACCGACCCGAGGTATGTTGGATGCGATATTCGACGTGATAGGGAAGTTCGCGATCGCAACAGTCGCGAACCGCTCGAGCGAAGCGATCGCGATCGTCGGGATGGACGCGCTCGAAGGCCCAAGCATAGGCGTTTTCGAGGAACGCCTGTCGGGGTTCGCCGTAAATCTCCCAATATCGCGGCGACACGTGGGCGATATCTTGGAGAATATCCCAATCCCAGAGTCCGTCTCCGGTTCCTTCGACGGCCAGTTGGTAGCGTTCGCGAACGGCCTCGAGGTCAGCACAGATCTGACGGCGTTCGGTCACGTCTTCAGCAATTCCGACGACGCGCTCGATCTCGCCGTTGTCGTGACGCACGGGGAAGCCGCGAGCGCAAATCCAGCGAACTTCGCCGTCCGGTCGCAGGATGCGATATTCGATCTTTTTGAGTTCTGAGAGGCGATCGGGAGTCAATGCGGATTCGACCTGTTGGCGATCGTCGGGATGGATCGTTTGGAAGAATTGCGTCGCGTCGTCGTAGAGACCGGCGATCGAGCGTCCCCAAATGCGTTGGTAGTTGGTGGAATTGACGTAGAGGTTACGATGGTGTTTGAGGTCGAACACCCACATCACGGCGTCGATCCCGTCGGCGAGTTCTTGAAACATCGCCCGCTCTCGTTGCAGGTTTCGTTCGCTACGACAGCGCAGCAGCAGGCTCGAGAGGATTTCTCCGACGAATTGCAGGCGATCGCTCCGATCCTGTAAGCGGTCTTCGGATGCGTCGATGCTGGCGAACGCCAACCAGCCGAAAATTTTACTGTTGCGTAGCGGAATCGAGATCGGTCGTGCGATCGGGCGGTCTGGGGGACAGTGTTCGGGGCTTTGGAGCGTTCCGGTGACAAAGGCTTCTGCGTCGAGGGTGGGAGGAAAGACGCGATCGCGTTGGGCTTCGAGTCCCTCGGCGACCCAGGAATGGGTTCGCTGTAGGTGTTGGCGTTGGCGAACGTCGGACGGGGTTCTGTCGTCCTCGAGCTGAAACAACCCGGCCATCTGGAGGCCGAAAAACTGAGCGATGCGTTCGAGGGCGGTGGCGATCGCCCCATCGACAGCGTCGGGAGACAGGTTGAGAAACGAGTTTGAAATTCGAGCGACGAGGGTGTTGAATCGAACCTGTTCTTCGAGGGCGAGTTCGGTTTGTTTGCGATCGTGAAGGTCTCGGGTACAGACGACGATACGCCCGATGTGAGGTTCGTTTCGTAAATCGCGAGCGATGGATTCGACGTGTCGCCAGGAACCGTCGCGGTGTCGCAAGCGGTACTCGAGAGATCGTTCGTTTGGGGACGATCGGGCGCACGCTTCAAAATAGCGGGTGACGCGATCGCGATCGTCGGGGTGAATCGAGTCTGGACTCAAACAGTCTCGACCGGCTTCGGGGGGGTAGCCCAACAACGTTTCGAGGTTGGGGTTGATGTAGAGCAAGCGATCGTCGAGATCTTTCAAACAGATGAGTTCGTTACAGCCCTCGACGAGCTGTTGCCAAAACGGCGATCGGTCGAGATCGATGCGGTGTTCCCAAGCTTGTAATACGAGTTGATAAAACTGTCCGGCTCGACTGACGATATCTAAGCTCTCTTGAGGAGAGGAACAGTCGCGAAGTTGAGTTTCTAAGATGTTTTGATGGATTTTCGCCAAATTCGATGCACTTTTAACCCGATCGACGAGACAGTCTACTGTCGTTTCAATGGAGGTACGATCGGACTCTCGCATCCAATTTAATAGATAAAAGAGGTAAAAGTCGGCGAAGGCTCGTGACACACGTTTTGGGAGATTTACAGAGTTGCTATTTTGATTTTATACGGTTTTTTATTTTTTTGACAATCTATTTTTAAGCCTTTATTTAAATAAAAAATCTACCTGAAAATATGCAATAAATTCTTTTTAAATACCGCATTTTTATCTAAGTAATTTCAAGGATTGTTTCTAAAAAATCGTGTGAAGAATAGAGCGAATCGATCGAACTCGTCGAAAATTGGGAGAAGCGATCGCTCGACATCGTATCGAGCTGAAGTACGTTCGAGGGCGTGCGCTCGGGTTAGGACAGTCCGATCTGGCGGTGTGAGTTTCAATCTTGAAAATGTCGCGATCGAGCGGGCGGGTGCGATACGTTCGATCGCGTGCGCTCCGAGTATGGTGCGGTTCGACACGCACGCGAACGAGATCCGCCCGTACAAACGCGGATCGAACCCGTCGGCTGTTTTTTTATCCATGCGATCGCGCCAGAGGGCAGTTAACGGGGACTCGGCATTTCGATCGCGTATAAATCTCGTTCGCGTCCTAGGGCAAACCGTACCGAATGAGGGAAATCCTTACTGTTGCGGGTTACGAACACGACCAACGCAAACACCGCTAACCCCGACGAGATCGCGAACAACGCCCCGTAGCTGAGATACTGAGCGATCGATCCCAACAGCGGCCCGGCGATGGCGATACCCAAATCAAAGCCTCCCACACACAGCGAAAACACCCGTCCCCGTTCTTGGGGCGCAGAGCGATCGGTCATCAGGGCGATGGTCGTCGGAATCAACACCCCAGCAGCCATCCCTTCGACGAACCCCGCTAGCAAAAATAACTCGCTGCGGTCTGCCACGGATAGGGTCAACATCGACAGGGCGTAACACACCAAAGCACTACTGATAAACAGTCCCCGTCCGAAGCGATCGGAGGCTTGACCGGCTACCAGGCGCATACTGAAACTCGCGATCGCCGTCGCCGTGTAGAACCAACCGGGATTGAGAGCGATCGCGCTGGCTTCGATATGCAACGGAACGAACGTCGTCAGCGTCCCGAAAATCAAGCCCACAACCGACATCACCATCGTCGGAACCAGCACCCGAGGACTCGCTAACAACTGCCAAAAGGTCGCTTCTGGCTTGGGTTCGGGCGTCGCCTCCGAGGGCGATCGCGAGGTCTCGAAAGGCGGTTGCGCCGCCATATCTTCCTCGAACGACGTGGGTTCGGCCAGTTGCCAGCCACAGAGTCCGCTGACGACGCCGAGAGCCGAAGTCGTTAAAAACAACGCCGGATAGCCCAAATCCGCCTGGACGAAGCCGCCCAACGCCGGGCCGAGTCCCACCCCCAAGGGCGTAACCAAGGTCATGTAACCGATGAGTTCTCCCCGTTGTTGCGGTGGCGACAGATCGGCCACCAAAGCACTGTACGCTGTCGTAAAGGCGGCGATACTGATACCGTGGAACGTCCGCAGCGCCATCAACCCCGGAATCGACGATACGAGGAGATAGCCCAACGGCGCGATCGCCACGACCACCGTTCCCACCCGCAACACGAACGTTCGGCTGTGGGAGTCGGCCCACCGGCCCAGGGTCGGCCGCGACAGCACCAAACCGAGGGCGAACGATCCCATAACAAATCCGATCTGTTGTTCCGTTCCGCCCACGTGTTTGACGTAGAGGGGCAATGTCGGCAGCAGCGAGGCCATGCTCGACCAAAAAAACAGCCCAGCCGCAAAGAGCAGGGACAAACTTCGTCGTTGCGATCGGGTTAATGCGTTAAAAACTTTCAAACCGCGCGATCTCCGATGAGCTAACCTTCGATGCGATCGCCGATACCGTCAGCATCTCAAACACGATTTGTTTCGAGACCCGCGCACACCAGCACCGTTTACGAATTTATGTTAACAAAACTCTATCGATCGAGGCATCGGACGTTTCCCGGTCTCAACTTTGCCAACTGGAGCGATCGAGCAGACGACAAATCCAAATCGCGACCGCTACACTAAAAAAGCCTAGATTTTCCGAATTACGAGTTTTTATTAGTTTCTCAATCGTGGAACCGACTTCTTTTCACTTTCACAACGGGAATACTGCCACGGGCATCTATCTAGAGTCTCAGAGCGACTTTCAAACGAGTCTCGATCGCCTCGGACTGTCCCGGTCTCGTCCCGTTCTGGTTCTCGTCGGCGGTGCCAGCAAAATGGAACCCGACGCCTTCGCTCGCCTCAAAACCTTGTTCGACGACGTTCTCGCTCCCACCCTAGAAAAAGTCAGCGCGATCGCCCTCGACGGCGGTACCGATTGCGGCGTCATGCAGCTAATGGGACAAGCTCGCACCCATATCGACGGCACTTTTCCCCTCATCGGCGTCTGTGCGATCGGAACCGTTCTCCTCCCCGACGGAACGCCCCCCATTTCTGACGACGCTGCCCCCCTCGAACCCAACCACAGCCACTTCGTCCTCGTTCCCGGTACGGACTGGGGTGCCGAAAGTCCCTGGCTGGCAGAACTGGCAGACTACATCGCCAACGGTTTCCCCGCGTGTACCCTCGTCAGCAACGGCGGCGAAATCACCTGGCAAGACGTTTCGTACAGCGTCAAAGCGCGTCGCACCACCGTTGTTTTAGCCGGAAGCGGACGCACCGCCGACAAACTGGCCGCCGGACTGCGGGGCGAACCCACCGACGATCGCGCCGAACCCCTCATCCGCACTGGCTGCTTGCAAGTTTTGGATTTGGACAACGACATCGACTTCCTGCAAACCGTCGTCAGCGACCTGTTAACTGCGCCGTCAAAGTAACGCAACACCCCCGATCGCCCCACTGTTCGCCCTCGACAAATTCCCATATACTGCTGTTGAGCGTGCCGGCCGCGCCGTTCTGGGTAAAACCTATGTGGGTTGCGACCCCTCGGCGCCGTTTGCCAGCCATTTGACACCGAAACGCCATCCCTCGAGATCGTTCCGCTCGAGCTTAAAATTGGGAACGTCGCGAGCTTCCATCGTTCGAGAAGACAACAATGGCCAAAAAAAACTCCTATACCGCATATCTTAAAGAACAGTTCGGCGAGTTAATCGACGGACTCGACCTCAGCGACCAGCAAAAACAATTTCTCAAGTCTCGCTGGCTCGACCAACTCCTTTGGCTCGAAAAGAAAGCCGGACAATGTCAGAAACAATACTATCGCCTGCGGTTGGTGACGATTATCGGGGGCGTCATCATTCCGGCACTGGTCAGTTTGAATTTCCAACAAGGTCGAGTGAGAACGGCCGTGTTCGGGGGAACCTTCGTTTTAGCTCAAGTGGTGGCCATCTCCGCCGCCGTCGAAGAATTTTTCCACTACGGCGACAAGTGGACGCAGTATCGCAAAACCGCCGAAACTCTCAAAACTGAAGGATGGCAGTTTTTCCAACTCAGCGGCGTGTATAAGGACGCGAACAGTCACGAGAGCGCCTATCGTAGTTTTGCCGGTCGTATCGAACAGGCGATTCAAGAAGACGTCTCTGTGATTACTGAGGTGGTGCAGGACAAACAAACGGAGGAAGAGAAAGAAAAAATTTACGAAACGGCTAGTACGATCGGCTCTCAATACCAGCCGACTCCGAGACCGATACCGGGTGCGCCGATGCCACCGCCGCCTCGTCCTCGGGAGTTCGATCGATCGCTGTCAACGACACCTCCCGAACCGACCGTTCCCCGCTATGGTGACGACTTCGCCTCCGAGACGGATACGGATTTGCCCCCGGCACCTCCGATTACGTCCAGTCCGCCCCGTCGCGCTCCGCGCCAGCTAGAGGAGCCGGACACCAGCGATCTCGACAATCTCGAAATCGACGAGTCGAAACCCCCCGGCGCTCCGATTACGTCTCGTTGGGAATAGTCCCTCGTACTCTCTCCCTCGATAGGCTGCAAAGACAAGGGTAGCGAATCCAGATAAAATAACTAATCTTACTTAAATTGGTTATTTTATCTAACCTCATTAATTTTATCTAACTGTGTGGAGGTGCGATCGCTCCCGAATCGATGCCGTCGAAACCTTGGCAACAGAAGGCGATCGCGACGCCATCGCGCGGCCGTTCTCGATCGCCGGCTCTCCCGTCAAAACTTCCTGTGTATCTACCCCGGAGGAGAAGCGATCGTGGGTGAAGAACCAATAACCCCAACCCGTGCGACCCACCGAACCCGATGGCTGGTGCGAACGGTGGGAATTCTCGGAACGGTCAGCGTTTTGGGTGCGATCGGGACTGCCGTGTCCTACTGGAGCGAACGCGATCGCAAAATCGAGACCGCCACCGAAAGCGCCGTTACAGAAACCCAACGGGCAGTCGAACAAATCGATCGCCAACTGAAAGCCCTCGAAACCGTCGTCGAAGAGTTAGCAGAAGACCTAAACACCGGTCGGCTGAGCCAAGAAGACCTCGACGATCGCCTCGAGACGCAGTTAGAAAAGAACGAAAACCTCTCCAGCGTGGGCGTCGCTTACGCCCCCTACGGTTACAACGCCGAAACGCGACTGTACGCTCCCGTCTACAAGCGCGTCTCCGACCCCGATCGCCCCAACCGAGAGCGCTTCCAACGCTTCAACGTCGAAGACACTTACGATTACACCCAACCCCATATCGCCTGGTTCAACGATCCCCTAAACGGGGGGGCGCAGTGGGCAGATCCCTATCTCGGACGCGTTCTCCAGCAACTCCTGGCCGAATATAGCGTTCCGTTTGCGACCCCCGAAACAAGCTCTCCAACGCCCGACCCCAACGGTATCGTTTACGCCAACTACGACTTCAAACAACTCAAAACCTTAATGGAGTCTTTGGCGTTGGGGAAAACGGGATACGGGTTCGTCGTCTCCCAATCGGGAAAGTTCGTTTACCATCCCGTCGATGCGGTCGTGAAAGAACGACGGTCGATCTTCGACCTGTCCGAACACTGGAACGCACCTCAGTTTGAGGAACTGGCCGAGGCCATGCTGGCTGGCGAACGGGGTGCGATACAACTGACCCCGAAAGGTCGTGCGTCGGCGTGGGTCGTTTACGAACCGATTCCCTCGACGGAGTGGTCGTTAGCCGTCGTCTTGTTTCGAGACGAAGTGTTTCAGAATACGAGGAGTTTAGACCGGAAACTCATTTGGCTGACGCTGTTTGTGGTGGCGAGTTTGGTGTTCGGTTCGGTGGTGGCGATTCGTCCCGACGGCGATCGTATTCATCGTCTGTGGGGTTTAGTCGTCGTGGTGTCCGTCTTTTTGTCCGGTGGAATCGGTGCGATTTGGGGCTTGGAAATGAGTCAGACCAGCCTCGACAACGATACGGGCATCAAAATCGCCAATCCCGCTCGCTTACAAAAATTTCTCGCCGAGCAAACGCGACGCGCTCAAGCCGCCGGAGATACACCCCCCGTATTCGTCCCGACCGGGGTATTTTTGCAGTCGTTGGAATTTAGCGACGCTAACGATGTTTTCGTGACGGGTTATGTTTGGCAGCGTTATCTCGACGGCGTTCACGACGAGATTTCGCGTGGGTTCGTGTTACCCGAAGCCGTCTCGCCGAGCGTCCGAGAAAGTTACCGCCAGGAGTTCGACGGCGGAGTACTCATCGGTTGGTATGTCGAGGCGCAATTGCGACAGCCGTTCGATTACTCGAAGTATCCGTTCGATCGCAAAGACGTATGGATGCGGCTATGGCACGAAGATTTTACCAGTAACGTCGTGCTGACGCCGGATTTGGCCGCTTACGATATTTTGTCCCCCACCACCTTACCGGGTCTCGAAATGGGGGAAAATTTCGTGATGCCGGGGTGGATTTTAGAGCAGAGCTTTTTTCAATACAAGCTCAACAGTTACAATACGGGGTTTGGGTTCCGGGGCGAAACGCAACTGAAAAACTTCCCCGAACTGTATTTCGATGTCGTGATGCGTCGAGATTTCCTGACCGTGTTTATCACGAAAATGATGCGAACGATCGTGGTGGCGGTGTTGTTGTTCGGCGTGCAAACCATTATTCGCTTTAAGGTCGAAGACGACGAACTCGGATTTAGCGCGTCGGGTGTGATTTCCGCCGCTGGCGCGTTTACGTTCATTTTGATTCTCGACCAAATTAATTTGAGAAGTTCGTTGGCGACTGGCGGAATTCTCTACATTGAGTATTTTTACTTTGTTTTGTACGTGATGATTTTGTTCGTGGCCATCGATGGTTTGTTGGTGGCCAAGCGATCGAATGCCTTTCTCCTGCGCTATCGCAACAACTTAATCCCCAAACTGTTGTACTGGCCGGTGTTGTTGACGTTGCAACTGCTCGTTACCGCTTTGGTGTTTTGTTAAGAACTGGCCACGACGCCGACGCATCGCGAGGTGTTTTTTCGTCAGTTTTGGGGAAACGTCCTCATAATGCAGACCCCCCGCTCGGACAAACATTTGGGTCGCAGGCGATCGCGACTCATCCAATCGCACTCTAAAAACAAATCCCCCCATTTAACGCCTCCTTGAAGCGCTCGGCTAGATCGATCGCGTCGGGAGCGGGAATCGCGAAGTTTCTGCCAATGTTAAACGTTACGTAAAGCTGACCGTTCGAGCCGTTACAACCGCCGTTGAAATCGAGTACGCTAGAACGTATCGATCGAATCCAGTTTCGCCAGGGGTAAGCTTATGAGCATTTCCCTCGTCAACGTCGCCAAATATTACAAAGATCTGCCCCATCAAATTAAAGCCCTCAAACGATTACAAGAACAAATCGCGGCCGTCCGTCCCGATTTGCTCGCCGATAACTCAGAATTTCTAAACATCTGGCGCAAGTCCTCGAAATCTAAAAAAACAACCGTTGCGGCTGCCAACAGTGCCTCCCCAGCACAACTCGGCCAGCAAATGACAAACCTCAGCCAAGGGATCGCCGCCAGCGTCAGCCACGCCAAACCCACCGCAGCGACGGCGGCCGTCCCGACTTCCGAACCGCCGAGTTACGTGAGACCCGACGGTTCGGTCAAACTCGACGTACCGTTTCTCAGCCAACTCGACAACACCAACAACCCGTACGGCTCCTGTAACGTGACCTGCGTGTCCATGTGCATGGCGTACTTCGGACATCCCACGAAAAACAGCAGCGGACAGCAACTCGAAGACGAACTCTATCAGTTCATGCTCGATCGCGGACTGTCCCGCCACTCTCCCCACGACCTAGCCCGACTGCTACAACTGTACGGCTACCGCGACGATTTCCAAGAAGCCGCTAAATGGGACGACGTAAAAGCCTGGTTGCGTCAAGGTAAACCCTGCATCACCCACGGTTGGTTTACCAGTTCCGGCCACATCGTCACGATTATCGGTTACGACGATCGCGGTTGGATCGTCAACGATCCTTACGGTCAGTGGAGTCGCAACGGTTACGATACCTATGTCAGCGGTGCGGGCGTCGTCTACAGCTACGCCGACCTGAGAGACGTGTGCGGCCCCGACGGCGACCTGTGGATTCACTACGTCGATGGCAAACCGGGACAGGCGACCCCCTTACCCAAAGGAACCGTCACCCGCAGTCGGGACAGTTCGATCGCCACCGCAACCCCTTCGGACACGACGCAACTCAAGCTGCAAGATATTCTCCGAGACCATAAAACCTTATCTTGGACGAAAGCGGCGAAATCTCAAGCTCTTATCAAACAACTTCAAGTACGACTGCGGGCGCTCAAAGTGTTGCACGACAAAGCCGATGGCTCGTACGGTCCGAAAACCAAGTCGGCGATCGAACGTTTTGCCCGAGCCTTTGACTTACCCACCGACCAAATCACGCCCCAATTCGCCAAGAAACTCATCGAAGCCAAAGAAGTACCGGGACTCGACGATGTCAGTCAGTGGATCGCCTTCGAGGTGGCGGCTCGTCTGATGGGGGCGAAACTCGAAGACGTGCAAACGTATCTGCCGCCGCTGATCCGAGGGTTAGAAGAACGAGGAATCCTCAACAAACCCACCTTGATCGCAGCTCTGGCTACGATCTCAGTCGAAACGAACGGATTCCAACCCATTAACGAATGGGGCGGTAACGATTACTTTACTCAGATGTACGAAGGTCGCGAAGACCTCGGCAACATCTATCCTGGCGATGGTGTTCGGTATCACGGACGGGGTTTTATTCAAATTACCGGTCGTGCTAACTATCACCACTACGGCGAAAAACTCGGCGTCGATCTCGAAAACAATCCCGAACTGGCTCTCGATCCCGACGTGGCCTCGAGGATTCTCGTGGAGTATTTTTGGGAGCGATCGGTGGACCAACGGGCCCTCGAAGGGGACTGGCAAGGGGTGCGACGTGCCGTCAACGGCGGTTTGAACGGATGGGATCACTTCTGGCCGGTCGTCCAAGATCTCCAACAGGCGATCGGTTAGCGATCGCCGACGCGCACGAACCGAAACGCGTACGACCCAATCTGTGCTGTCTATATTGATGACGATGGGGCGATGACTATCTCACTCGTAAACGTTGCCAAATATTACGAAGGTTTGTCTCACCAAGACGAGGCACTGGCTTATCTCGAACGGGAATTGTTGCAAACCAATCCCGAGCTGCTCGATGCTGACTCCGATTTCGTCACCATTTGGCGCACGCCGCCCCAACCGGTGGAAGTGCAAGCCGCCAAGCCGGGTCTGGCCGAACAGGTCGATTTACCCGTTCCCTATTTGTCCCAACTCGATAACGTCAACAATCCCCACGGGTCTTGCAACGTGACTTGCGTTGCCATGTGTTTGACCTATTTAGGACATCCGGCGATCGGCGATGGGGGACAACAACTTGAAGACGAGCTATATCAGTATTGTTTGGATTATGGCTTGTCCCGTCACTCCCCCATCGATTTGGCGAAATTGGTGCGAGCTTACGGGTACAAAGACGACTTTCAACCCGATGCGAAATGGGGAGAAGTCAAAGAATGGTTGGCCTCTGGCAATCCGATTATTACCCACGGTTGGTTTACGCGATCGGGTCACATTATCGTGATTCGCGGTTATAACGAACGAGGGTGGATCGTCAACGATCCGTACGGGGAATGGTACGAATGGGGATACGATACCCATCGAACTGGGGAAGGGTTGACCTATTCCTACGGCATGATGAGCCATGTCTGCGGCAGCGATGGCGATCTCTGGATTCATTACGTGTCGAAGTAGTCGGTAAAACCGGTTGGCGATCGCCGGGGAGGGTGACGTGCGGGCCGGTTTCCCGCGATCGCCCAGTTTCCCCCGCAGACAGACCCTCGACGGCCGCAGAACGCTCTCGCCAGTTCTCACTTGCCTGCCGTCGCGCGTCGAACTTCTGAACTTATCTAACCTATCTCATTCAGTCGTGCATCGAGCGAAGCCATGACAGACGTTTTTATTTCTTACTGTCGCCGAAACAAAGCGTTCGTTCAGCGCCTGCACCAAGCGTTCTGCGAACACAAACGGGAGATTTGGGTCGATTGGGAAGACATTCCCCTCAACGCCGACTGGCGACAAGAAATCTATCGGGGTATCGAAGCGGCCGATAATTTCGTCTTCGTCTTAAGTCCCGACTCCGTCGCCTCCCAAGTCTGTCGCGAGGAAGTCGAACACGCGATCGCCCACCACAAACGCCTGATTCCGATCGTCTGTCAAGAAGTCTCCTACGACGAGGTTCACCCGGCACTGGCCAAACTCAACTGGATTTTCTTCCGCGATACCGACGATTTCGACGCCACGTTTCCCAAACTCCTCTCGACGATCGACACCGATCTCGAGTACGTCCGCGCTCACACGCGACTGCTCAAGCGAGCGATCGAATGGGACAGCAAAGACCGCGATGCTAGCTTCACCCTCCGGGGTAACGACCTCAAAAATGCTGCGGCGTGGCTGAGTCAAAGTGGGAACAAACAACCCGAACCGACCCCCTTGCACACTCAATACGTCATCGCCAGCGAACAGCAACAAAGCAAACGTCAGAAAACGATCCTCGGAGGGGTTGCCGTAGGATTGGTCGCCACCAGCCTCCTGGCGATCGTCGCCGTCAAAGAACGCGCCGTGGCGGTAGGAGAACGAAATCGCGCTCAAGAACAGAGCGTTCGCGCCCTCGCTGCCCTCTCAGAAGCCCGGCGGCTCACCGACGACGGCCTCGAAGCCCTACAACACGCCGTTCACGCCGCCCGACACCTCCAACTCAACAATAACTTTCCGCCCGACCTCGTCGCGACCACCACGGAGGTTCTCCGCAAAGCTGTTTACGACGTGCAAGAACGCAACCGTCTCGACGGTCACGAAGACCAAATCAACCGCGTCGTTTTTTCGCCTAACGGCGAACTCCTCGCCTCGGCCAGCGACGACGACACCGTGCGGGTTTGGCAACGCAACGGGGAAGTGTTACACGTGTTCCAACACGACGACCACGTTCGCCGCGTGGCCTTTTCCCCGGACAGTAAAATCGTCGCCTCCGCCTCGAAAGACGAAACGGCAAAACTGTGGAACGTCGAAGACGGTTCGCTATTGCAAAGCCTCGACCACGGGGCGCGGGTACGGGCGATTCGCGTGACTCCCGACGGCGAACTCGTCATCACGGGTGACGACGACGGACGCGTGCGGTTGTGGACGCCAGAGGGAGAGTTGTTAACGACGTTTACCGCCCACAACAGCGAAGTCAACGATCTCGATGTCAGCCCCGACAGTAAAACTTTTGCGACCACCAGTCACGACCTCGACGTGAAATTGTGGGCGATCGCGACGGTTCTCAATCCCGAAACTGAGGAGGAAGCGGCGGCCGGTGCGGACGCCAGCGCAACCGAAGCGGCGATCGAAGTGGCAATGGATGCCGACGATGCAGAGGTGACGGAAAACGCCCCTCAACCCGAACGGGTGTTTAAAGGACATCGAGATAAAGTGTGGGATGTCGATTTTTCTCCCGACGGCAATACTATCGCGACAGCGAGTTCCGACAATACAGCGATCGTCTGGAATTTAGAAGGGAAAGCCCTGCGTCAACTGCGGGCCCATACAAACTGGGTACGGAGCGTGTCCTTTTCTCCCAACGGGAAAGCCTTAGTCACCGGGAGCGACGACAACACGGTCAAACTCTGGAGCATCAGCGGCATTTTGTTGAAAACTTTTGTCGGTCACGATGCCAGCGTACGGAGCGTGTCCTTTGCCCCCGACGGCAATACCATCGCCTCGGGCAGCGACGATACGACCGTTCGCTTGCGAAGCGTTGAAGGGGCGGTGGTTGAAATTCTCCAGGGACACCGTTCTGGCATCAAGGGCGTGCGCTTCAGTCCCGATAATCTGATCGCGTCGGTAGGAACCGATAACACCTTAAAGATTTGGAAGCGAGACGGGGCGCAATTGTTGCGTAGCATCGAGTACGAGGCGGGGTTGCGAAACGTCAACTTTACCCCCAACGGTCAGTTTATGATTACGGCCAGTTACGATAATTCCCTGCAACTGTGGAATTTGGACGAGGTTCTCAACTTCGATAACGCAGTCCCCGTTCGTCGCTTTGTCGGTCACACTTCGACGGTCAAAAACCTCAGTATTTCCCCCGACGGTCGCTTGATGGCGTCGGCGAGTTCTGACGGTTCGGTTCGGCTTTGGCAGATTGGCGATGGCACGTTGCTGCAAACGCTCGAGGGGATTCACGAACCGGAAGTGACCGATGTGAGCTTTTCTCCAGATGGGTCTTATTTCGTTTCGGTCGGTGGCGAGGGCAAACTCAAGGTTTGGACGATCGAGGGCGAACTCGTTCGGGAATTCCAGGCTCACGAGGCTTGGATTAACGCGTTGTATTTCAGTCCGAACGGTCGGTTTTTGGTGACGGCGGGGGGCGATAATACGGCGCGCGTGTGGAATTGGAACGGCGGTCGGATCGAGACGACGCCTCACGCGATTTTAGAAGACCATACGGATTGGGTTTGGGACGTCACCTTCAGTCAAGACAGTCAAATTATTGCTTCGGCGGGAAAAGACAATACGGTTCGCCTGTGGGATACGGACGGGACGTTACTGAAGACTCTCGCCGCTCACAATAACTGGGTCCGTGCGGTCAGTTTCAGCCCCGACGGGCAAAAGCTGGCGTCTGGTAGTGCCGATAAGACGATTATTTTGTGGGACGTGGAATCCCTCGAGCAAATGGAGAACGAGTCGGCTGGCGTCTCGATCGATCGCTTGTTAGAGGAGGGGTGCGATTGGCTTTCGGATTATCTGACTACGAATCCGACGTTGAGCGAAACTCAAAAAGCGATTTGCATGGGGATTTAAGAGGCTCGCCGTCAGCTCGTTTGCGATAATAGTCGGAGGCATCCGGGTTTCTCCTGTGAGAACCCGTTTTTTTGTCTCTGGAGTGACGGAGATGGGGGGAGTTCGCATCATCTCCTCGTCCGGTCGTTTTTCCCTTACATCATCGTCGAGGTTGAAAGTTGTTCGGAGTTCGCTATCCCGATTGGCTCGATCGCTTGAAACAGCAACGCGCGATCGCTGTGGTTCGATCGCCGAGGTTGGCGATGGGATACGGTATGGCTCGAGCCGTTGTCGAGGCGGGGATGGAATTCGTGGAGGTAGGCTGGAACGGCGATCGCCCGGCGGAGTTGGTGCGGCGGTTGCGGGACGAGTTTCCACACTGTCAGATCGGGGCGGGAACGTTGGTGAATGCCAGGCAGGTGCGCGAGGCCATCGCCGCGCGATCGCAGTTTCTGTTTTGTCCCCATACGGATGTCGAGGCGGTTCGGATTGCGATCGAGGCTGGCGTGCCGATGGTGCCGGGGGCGTTGTCGCCGACGGAAATTCTTACGGCTTGGACGGCGGGAGCGGCGGCGGTTAAAGTGTTTCCCGTGCAGGCAGTGGGGGGAGCCAGTTATATTCGCAGTCTGAAGAGTCCCCTCGATTTCGTGCCGTTCGTCCCGACGGGAGGGGTGACACTGGATAACGCGCGATCGCTGGTAGATGCGGGAGCGATCGCGGTGGGAATTTCCAGCAGTCTCTTCCCCCGTTCTCTCGTCGAGTCTGAAGACTGGCAGGGGATCGCGGGTTTGGCGTCTCGACTGCGATCGAATCTCGGGGCGAACGGTTAGATCGGCGACGCGAGATCGACGGGTTGGGTTAGATCGGTTGGGTTAATCGCCGTTTCCTTCGTTGGTCAGCGGAACTCGCAAGTTAAACTGACTGCTTTGATCTTGAGGTAAGTTTTCGGGGTTGTTGAGTTCGATGGTGACGGGTTCGAAGATAACGCCCCGATAGCCTACATCTTCTCTCAGTTCGGGGTAGGTCGACTGACCGCGATCGGGGGTCGTGGAAATTTCGTCGAGATAGAGGTCTTCGACGCGGGTACTGATGGTGTCGTCAAGTTCGATCGCTTGCGGTTGTTGGGCTGCAACACGGCCGACTAGCGTTAGCGATCCGATCGCAGTCAGGGCGAAAACGAAAATTGGCTGAGACATCGGTTCCTCCTGGGGGGACTCGTCAACGGGTCGTTCTGTTTCTATCCTATCGACTCTGACCAAAGGCGGTCGGAGAAATGTTGTGATTTCCAAAAAACGTCACGAACTGATACGAATTTGAGGGAAGATCGTGAAGAATTTATAAAAATGTCGTCTCTGTTTTTGTGTTGTTTATATACTTATATTTTATCTCTTTTTCGATGGTTTGTATGAGGTCGTCGAGCTGGCTCGGTCGGCATCCCGACCCGATCGATCGACGGGTTTCACGAATCTCGATCGCGTTTTGACATCGCATCGAAAAGAATCCGAGACAGAGACTGACCGTTACCGCCCTTGACGGTCAAACTGCCTATCACAGCCGAACTAACGTTGTGAGTCTTCTCGCAACCAGTGCGACAGGTCGCGATCGATGAGGTCTTGAAGTTTTAAAATATCGTCTCGGTAAGTTTGCCTTAGCTGAGATTTGACCTCGTCAGTGAGAAACTTTTGCTGGTGGTTGGGAGAAAGTTGGCGTTTATCAACGAGGTTGGCTCGACGTAATTTCGAGGCTACGCGAATCCGCAACCCTTCACCCGCAACAGATTTAACTAACTTACGAAGCGGACTGGGAACCTCGAGAGCGGCGAGTTGGTTGGCGAGTTGGTGAACGGTTTTATTTTTGGGAACTCGACCGACGAGCGCTCGTTTGGACGTATCGACCGAGACGCGATCGTCGACTTCGAGGAAGCGGAAAACATCGGCAAAAAATCGATCGGGATTCCCGGCCATATCTTCATTTAAATAAACTTTAACGCGATCGCGATCGAACAACTTAAAATATCGCTCGATCTGCGCGTAATAAAACCCCAACGCTTGGTAATGATAGATCCAGTTCCAGCGGTCTCGAATACGAGAGGGTTCGGCCTCGAGTGCTGCTTTAAAATCAGTAATCGGTTCGCGACCTCGACTGAACGTATGCATATACGCCGAAAATGCCCGTTCGACGGGATCGCGCAAAATGGCGATAATTTTTACGTCGGGGATGTAGTGTTTGATGCGTTTGGGAGCTTCGGGACTGTAAAGATACAACGGAGACGATTCTCCTCGGGCGAGATGGTTTTTTCCCCCCTCAAAAAGCGATCGATACGCGTCTAGGGTCGTGACGCCGTTTTTATTAATTAAAACATCAGCACCGGGAGGCCCTTTAAAATCGAGAGATTGTCCTTCTAGGGCAAAAAATGACGGTTCGTTATAAACGATGTAAATTTCGGGATGTTCGGCGAGTCGCGCCATCAAATTACTCGTTCCGGCTTTTCCCGCGCCGACAATTAAAAAGTTTGGAAGAACCATTTTAGACTGTTGGTAATTGACAATTGCGACCCGAACGTCGCTCGACTTTCGATCTCGCAAACGGTCTGAGATCGATTCCAAAGTTCCGCTACAAAATTTCAACGAGGCCGACTTCTCCATCTAAGCGGACGTGCTGACCGTCTCGGAGTTCCCGCGTCGCTTCGGCCACGTCCATCACGGCCGGAATGCCGTACTCGCGAGCAACGATCGCCCCGTGAGACAGACGCCCCCCCACTTCGGCAATCAATCCCCCCGCTTGCGCCAACAACGGCATCCATCCCGCGTCGGTGTAAGGCACCACCAAAATCGTTTGGCGATCGATCTTCGAGGCGGCGGCTAAATTGCGAACGACTTTGACGTAACCTTCCACTTGACCCGCACTGGCACCGATCCCACGCAAGCGCGATCGCGCCGGACGGTCTTCCGTGGCTAACAGGGTCATGGCAGGTGTTCCGTAGGTAACCCTCGGCACGCGGGGTAACTGGCGATCGCGCTCGAACTTCGCCCGTCGCTGCGCCACCAATGCCGGGACTAACTCGGCCAGATCGGGATTTTCCCCCGTGACGAGGGTGCGAACTTCGCGAAAGACCAAAAAGAAGATATCTCCCGGTTCGGCTAACAATCCCGCGTCTAACCAAAGGCGTTCCAAGGCGACAAAACTCCACCGCAACTGTGCCAACAGGCAACTGTAGACCTCGGCGACTCGTCCTTTTAACTCTAGAGACTGTTGAACCCACTGTTGCCCCCGTTGAAACGACGTCGGTTTCGAGGGCGGCGATGTCGGGTCGGCGATGGATTTGGCGAACAGTTCTCGTACCGGGTGGGGGTCTTCGCGCCAGGTGGGAACTGAGATATCGGTTCCCACTTCGCTGAGATAGCCGAAGCGATCGAGAAAGCGATCGAACGCCTCGAGAATGCTGTTCCCGTCGGTGGTTTCCGCCAAACGCGCGAACAGCGAGGAAGTGTCTACACGCGTCGGCGTCGGGCGATCGGCACGAAATTCTGGCAACAGCAATCGGGCGGAAGCGGCCAGTTCCCGCAACGCCCGCAATGCGGCAACTTCAGGAACTCGCGTCGTGTCTAAGGCGTCGTCGTCCACTTTAAGCACCGCCTTTTGTGCGGCAAATCCGAGGGGCGCGAGAATGTTGTAATACGTCGCCCGTTCTAATCCCTCTAAAATGCGTTCGATCCGATCCAACAGTTGTGACGGTGACGGGGCAGAGGCGATCTCGCAGTCTCCCCAGGGCAAAACTGGCGAGGTGTCCAACTGCGCCAGTAGTGGCGCGAAGGTCTCGCGATCGTCGCGATCGAAATCCTTCCCCAACCGACGTTGACGGCCTAACAACCGTAACAATCCCGGCAGGTTACGCAGCGTCGAAAACAGGGGCGGTTTGCTCGTAGAGGTTCCCAGCGTCAAAAATTCTAAACTTTCGGGAGGAAGCCCCATGCGGTGGAAAATTTCCCCCAACAGAGAGGCATTGAAATAGGCGTGGGAGTCGTGCAGCGTAGCCGTTTCGTGAAAGGCTAACCCTTCGGCGCGAGATCCCAACACGATGGAAAAAATGTCGCCCCACACGCCGCAGGTCAGCGGACGGTTGATCGACCACGTCAGGGGACGAATGCAGCCAGGAATCACTTCGGCGGCAATTTTGCGCGTCCAAATTGGTAGCAGCGTCGGAATCGGACGGGACTGCAACAGCCACAGATGCTGTCCGTCAAAACTCCATTCGACGTCTTGGGGAACCTGTTGAAAGCGACGTTCTAACTGACGAACTAACACCGCGACGCGACGTAACATCCCTTGGGGAACGTCTCCCGGTTCGCCATCGACGACCAACTCTGGGCATTTTCCGGTTTCTTCGTCGTTCCAGTCGAGAGACGCGTACTCGTCGGGAACGAACACTCGATAGCGTTCTGGCGTCACTTGTCCCGAGACGACTTGGGAGGCGGCACCCGGTAGCGCTTCGATAGCGACGGCATCGCCACACCGTAAAATCGGATCGCGACTGAAGGCGACCCCGGAAAAGACCCCTCGGATTTGTTGCTGGACGAGAACGGCCATGTCGCTGTCTTCGATCCCCCGTTCTTGGCGATATCGAACGGCGGAGGGGACGGACGCCGAGGCCAAGCAGCGCTCGATCGCCTCGAAGAGTCTTTGACGGTCGGTCACGTTGGCGACGCTCTCGTATTGTCCGGCGGCGGAGGCGCGTTCTGTATCTTCCCCCAACGCCGACGATCGCACCACCAGCGGATTTTCTTGAGACGGGTGAAGCGATTCGAGCAAGATTTCGGGGTCGTCTCCCGGTTTTAACACCCACCCCATCGGGACGGGATAGCCCCACCGTCGCAGTTGGGAAAGCGTGGCAGCTTTCGCCCCGACGTTTCGGGCGTCTAGGAGGCGATCGAGCGTGACTAGGGCGCGATCGGCACGGAAAAAGCGGAATAGCTTGCGGGTTTCCGGTCGTCCGCCAGAGGGGGATAAATCTAAATCGTCAGGCATCGAGCGATACGTCCAATAGAGAGCTGCACTGAGCGCGCCAGCCGCCACCACTCGAGCGGCTGCGTGGGGGTACAGCATCCACATTACGGCGGGAAGCAGCACTAAAACCAGGTTACGACCGGCTCGGCGTTCTCGCACGACGGTAAAACTCAAACCGCTGATGAGGGCAACCAATACGGCTACACGCCAGTCGTGAGCGAATACCCCCCAGACGACGTTGGTGGTTCCCGCCCCTTGTCCTAGGGTATAGCGTCCGAGGACTAAGACGAGCAACGCCACTAACTCCCAGATAGGGGCGTCGGGAACGAGCGATCGGGCCAGCAGTACCGCTGCAATGCCTTTTCCGGCTTCGGAGAGAACGGCTAAAATTCCCAGCCAACGTCCGCCGTGGTAGAACGCCGCCGACACGCTAACGTTTCCGGTTCCCAACTCTCGCAAGTCTTTGCGGCCCAGAGCGAGAACGATCCAACGAATTAGGGGCAATCCGCCGATGAGGAAACTCGCTAGTAATAGGATGGGAACGCTCGCCCAAACGGAAATCATCGTTTTCTCCTTGGGAGACTTCCGCTACAGCCTTCCGGCTTAGCGGTGAGAGGAACAAGAGTCGATCGAGTGGGGTCGCCGTGAGTGGCTCCGCTCAGTCTTGATATGTAGGGTAGATGCTTGTAGCTTTGATAGGGAAAGGAATGCAAGCGATTTGATTTTTTATACAGTTTAGCGAAAACTCTTACTCTGTAAAGAGGGTGCATCTCAAAAATGTAAATTTATGGGTTTTAATAAGTTTTCACCACAGAGGCACAGAGGACACAGAGAGGGGGGTGTAGGGTTAAAAAAAACGCTGTTTGAGATTCGGATTCCGTATGAGATGCACCCCTGTAAAAATTTTAGCGATTTCTTGCAGGGGAATTTTGGAATAGCTCGAAAACTCTATTTCTGGCAACTCGATCGATCGCATTTTTCGACTATCTCAAAAACGGCAGAAAAATCGAAATTTCCATCGTCAGTTAAGGGAACTTCGCTCACTGCCACAAAGCCTTCATCGGGAGTTGGCGGAAACCGATCGATCGCCTCAGCCATCTCGTCGATAATCTCGTTGGGAACGACACGGCGTCGGTTGGCGTTGCGTTGTTTGCAGGTGGCGGGAGAAACCGCGAACACCCAAGCCATCCAGTTCCAAGGCGGTGGCGGATCGAGCGAGTGTAGGTTTTGCAGAAATCCCAACCGCCATTGGGGTTTGACATTGGTGGCGTCGTAGATAACGGGGCGATCGTCTCGGGAGGCTTGGCGGAGTTGGCGGAGAACTTCCACTTCGATGTCGTTCCAATCTCCTTGAATGGCGGCGTCGTCATAGAGTCGCTGGCGAATGGCATCGGTGGAGATAAGGCGATAGCGAGGATCGCGTTCGATCCACTGGCGGGCAAAGGTGGTTTTTCCGCTACCGGGAATGCCGACGAGGAGATGGCATAGTTGAGGTGGGATCATAGAAAATTGGGGGAGCGATCGACTACAAGAAAGAGAGCGAGAGAGATATCAATTACCTGTTGTCGTTACTGGTGCGATCGAAGGATATCTTCAACGGTGCGATCGAAAACAGGAAACGTCGGAGAGACAATTGGCTCTCTGCCTCGAAATTGACTGACTCGATATTCTCCCTCGACGAGTTCATAAACCGATAACGTCGGTTCTTTGGACGTGCCAATAACATTTCGTCCGCCCAACGCCGCATAATCGACAATCCAATATTCACGAATTCCCAATTCCTCGTAATCTGCCCGTTTTTTAAAATAATCGTCTCGCCAGTTCGTACTGACGACTTCCACAACGAGCTTGACGGACTGAGCGTTTTCGATAATCGATTCGTTCTTCCAGCGAGATTCGCGATCGAGCGCCTCGCGATCGAGGACAATAATATCGGGTTCGTAACCCGACTGTCCGCGACTCGATCGCACGATCGATTCTCTCGGAATCGTCCAAATCCCTCGTTTTCCCATCTCGACGATCGCCAGAATCAATTCCTCCATCAGAAATCCGGTGACGTTGGAATGGGTTCCCGTCGGCTTGGGCATTTCAATCACAATTCCGTCGTGAAGTTCGTAGCGATCGCCCGCGTTCGGATACCACGCGATAAACTCATCGAACGTGACGGATTGAGTAAGAGCGCGAACCATGAACTTGTCTCTCGCGGCGACAATCTCATTTTAGCTGAGACTCAAAAACCCAGTATCTCCGAGATACCGGGTTTCTCAAACCATCGCGTACCGCTTGACGTTTTAATTTTCCACCGAGTCCACTGACCTACTTACGCCTTTGAGGAATAGGCTACAGACAACAATGCCAACGATCGCCAAAAACGCCATTAGATAAAACACGTAGTTGTAGGTGCCAAACAAATCGCGGATGCGACCCGTCGCTAACGTACCAATCAAAGCGCCCACACCATAAGCGGTAAAGATAATGCCGTAGTTTTGGGCATAATCGTCAGGATTAAAGAAGTGTAGTGTCATGGTCGGAGCCATAGCGAGCCATCCCCCAAGGCAGAACCAAAACAGGCTAAACGCGAAGAGATAGTTAGCGAGCTGCCCCGTTTTAGCATCGCTCGCCACAATACAAGCAATCAAGATCAGCACATAGGAAAAGATGGCGACCTGTTGAGGTTTGAAGCGATCGGTCAACCATCCAAACAACGGGCGACTGACTCCATTAAATACGGCAAATAACGAGACACTACGGGCAGCCGTAGTTGGATTGATTTCGATAATTTCCTGCCCGACTGGACTCGAAATTCCAATCGCGCTCAAACCGACAAACGTGGCGATCGCATAACAAAGCCATAACCCATAAAACGATCGACTTTTAAATAGATTAGTGGGATAAGTGATGGGCAAAATCTGTTGAGATTTTTCAAAATTTCGCTGAGGCTGCCAATCTTTTGGCGGTAACTTCATTGTCAGGGCAATGACGAAAATAATTGCTATAAAAGCAATCCCGAGAATTCGCAAAGTGGGGCGAACGGTGTAGGAGCTGATGAGTCGATTGGCAAGGGGCGCAGTAATAAAAGGCGAAAGGCCAAAGCCCAGAACCGTCAACCCTACCGCTAATCCTTTTTTCTCAGGAAACCAGCGCGAGGCGACCATCAGAGGAACACCATACACAATACCGATCCCGACACCAGAAACCACGCCATAGGTTAGAATTAAGCCTCCAACCTGATTGGTAAGGCTTGAAAGGATATAGCCTAAGCCAACGACAATCCCACCAATTGCTGTTGTCACGCGGGTTCCAACTCGAGGAATGTAAAAGCCTGCAATTGGCATGGTTGCTGCATAGAAAACTAGAGCAACGGTAAATGGCAAAATGCTTTGAGTCGCAGTAATGCCCAGCTCGTTTTCTAACGGGATTCTAAAAATGCTCCAGGAATAGACCGTTCCCAAGCACAGTAAGATAGTCATTCCCAAAGGAATCAACAACCATCGACCTTGTTCTGCAGGTCGTCCCAAAACTTTTATCGTAGATACATTAGGAGGTGTTCTGCCCATAACTTTTTGAAAAAATTGAGACTGTACGAGTGTGGAGAGAGCTGCACAACGCTCTAGCACACTTATAAGCTACTCGGTTTTCACGCTTCAGACTGTATAGAGAGAGCTATGGTAAAATATTCAGAGTAGTTACGTCAAGCAAAGGAACGCGAGAAGTTGAGGCAGGCTCTTAATGAAGTTCTCTCAAAGCAGTTCAAATAGACGACTCCTGAGAAGATTTGCTTTATGTCTGTCCGAACGCGCTGCGTACGTGGAAAGCTAACGATAATCCACCAATTCAAAAATGAAACCCCTCAGCGTTGCATTTCATTGTGAATTGGTGGTTGTCATGAAAAGAAATATGTCTTTTCTGGCATTGCAAACTGTACGATGCTCGATCTCCAACGGTCGAATTTATTGGCAAATCTGGAGAATCGCTCCAGTGCAACGCTTCGTTATCTCTAAGTTTATGACTTAATTGCAAAAACAATAGAGCGATCGCCGCACTCTGGATCTCGAAAAACAAAATGAATGGATACAAATCCTTGCGCTTCCAGTATTTGCCGATATTCCTTCTCACTCAAGCTTGAATGATAAACTATTTCCCCATCCACAGCCCCAAGAACCTCACCTTCCCTATCGCCTATAGTGAGTAGCAAAACGCCGCCCGGTTGAATGTACTTTGCAATATCGACAAGGACTTTACGCTGCTCGTCCTGGGACAAGTGAAAGAAGGCATCCCAGCTAAGAACTGCATTAAACTTCTTATTCAGCTCGAGATTGCGCATATCCATTTGTAGCCATCTGGAATCAGGGAATCTTTCCTGGCATATATCAATCATCGATCGAGCGGCATCTACACCTACCAATGAAAATCCTTTTGAGATTATGTATTCCGATATTGGAATTCCTGCACCACATCCAAGGTCGAGGACATCTGAGCCTGGCTTCAAATGCATTATGACTCTATCGATCCAAAATTTCTCAAAGAAGATCTTGGATCGCTGACAATCCCATGCCTTAGCTCTTGATTCGTAAACTTGAATATTCGTGCTGTGGTATTTTTTTAGATCTTTCATAGGTGGCAATGAATTGTAATGTTATCTTGAGTCTTAATCTTTTACACTGAAAAAAATTCGATCGACATCATTACAGTACAGCACTACTCCCCTCGTCCTGAGACACTTCGCGGTAGTGTTAGCCTCCTGCAAGACCTTGCACCGTACCCATTCCTCAACTGAAGTTCCCGTGCGATCGCATCCCCCTAAAGTGTATCCGGGTCAATGCCCAACTCCCGAAGCTTTGCTAACGCTTGTTCGAGCTGAGCCTGAGTTCGATCGCGATCGCGCCGTGCCTCATCGCGTTCCAATAAACTCGCTTCCGGTTCCGCAAACTGCTCACCATTGGGATGGAAGATCCTCAATCCATCCTCAAACCGTTCAAATCGAATCTGCAACAATGGCGATGTCCAAGGTAAATATAAAGCCGTAATCAGCGTAAAAATATCGTCCGATCGTTCCCGCACAAACCCCCAAAAATCAGAGCGTTGCGGATCGTAATAGTATGCCTCCAAAACCCCGTAGTCTTCATAGAACTTCTGCTTTTCGGCCATCTCCCGGCGAGTATTACTCGGTGAGAGAATTTCAAAGACAACTTGCGGGGCAATATTATCTTCCTGCCATTGCTTATAGCTGCCTCGATATCCCGCTGGACGACCCAAGGCAACCATGACATTCGGGGCTTGGCGAGGTGCTGGGAGTTCTTCAACTTCCACGGGATACCAGAGTAAATCTCCAGCGACAAATGCAACTTTGTCTTTTAATAAATACTTGAGATTTGTAACCAAGCGGACAATCCATTCATACTGTTCTGTATTGTCAGCCATCGGTTTCCCATCAAAATCAGGGTAGAGCGTTTCCAGGTCGCGGGAGACTTCAACCATGAGTCACTCAGTTTTAGGTCAGTGCTAATCTAAATTGTAATCAGATTGCGATCGAGCCGGTCACCATGGTACAAATTCCAACACAACTCGAATCCTCAACCCTATCGCTTGAGTTCCCCAGAAATCTAAAGCTGTACGTCACTCCCGAGCAGTTTGCCGCTCTCGCCGCCAGTAACCGAGACCTACAACTCGAACGAACTGCACAAGGAGAACTTATCGTGAATCCGCCGACGGGTTGGGAAACTGGAAAACGTAACTTTAGCATTATCGGACAGTTATATCGCTGGTATGACGACAATGGCGCTATTGGGGAAGCCTTTGAGTGTTCGACGGGATTCACGTTACCCAATGGTGCCATTCGCTCTCCCGATGCGGGTTGGATTAGTCAAGAACGTTGGGATGCCCTGACGGACGAGCAGAAAGGAACGTTTGCCAATATTTGCCCGGATTTCGTCGTGGAACTCCGTTCGCACTCGGATACACTGAAGTCACTGCAAGCAAAAATGCAAGAGTATGTGGAGAATGGGGCTAAGCTGGGTTGGTTAATCGATCCTCAAACCCGAACGGTGGAAGTTTATCGAGTGGGTTTAGAGGTAGAAGTCTTGTCAAATCCGGCTGAGTTATCCGGTGAGGATGTTTTACCGGGTTTTGTCTTGAATTTGTCTCGGGTGTGGGGACAATAGAGAGAACAAATAATCTGTCAACTGACATCTGAATCGATACTAAAAAAAGCCCGTGACGAGACTTGAACTCGTGACCTCACCCTTACCAAGGGTGTGCTCTACCGCTGAGCTACACGGGCGCTGAAGATGGGCCGGGCTGGATTCGAACCAGCGTAGGCGTAGCCAGCGGATTTACAGTCCGCCCCCATTAACCACTCGGGCACCGACCCTCAGCTCTTCAGTTTTTGTGACGACCGCTTGCGTGTCACAGATTTATATCTTAGCACAGTCATTTGAAATGGCAACCCCCTTTTCGGAAAAAAAGCTAAATTTCTTCAGAAACGGCGATCGCCCCCCAACCAAAGCCTCCGATCTTCGTAATTAGGGTGTAAACGTCTCGTCTGGTTCCTGAGTGGACTGAGGGCGACGAGTCCCCTTCTTCGGTCGTTTGGAGCCTTTCAAACCGATCCACGCCACGTTAAAGTAACAGGCAGCTAACAGCAGACTTGTAAAGCCCAACCGGGCGATAGACTTCCAAACTCCCAGTTTCGAGGCTTCCTTGGCCTCCTTGCTCCGCCGTTGAACCCGTTCGACTAGGCTCGTGCGGATGGCCTGAATTTGTCGGTCTAAAGCCTCCGGGTTCTCGCGAAACTCCTCTAACTGGGCTAATTCCTCTTCCGATAGCGGTTCGTCCCCCACTAACTCCCGAACCATCGTTTCCGCATCGGGCGACTCCTCTAACAGTCTCAAATACAGTTGCTTTTGCTGCTGAAGCTGTACGTCGATTTGTTCGAGACTGGCGGTGGCTTTCTCGTCGATGGTTTCCATCGCTTGACGACTCGCCGCGACTGTCGCTAAAGCGTGAACCGGAATGGCGATCGCGAAAATTGCTGCCAGAACGGCCGACAAACGAAACGCTAAGGTTTTCGTCGATTTGACCCATTTATCAGTTTCCTTAACTCGTCCCACCAGCGTCTCGAAGCCGATCCCAGCAAAAATCAAACCGATTCCGATTAACGGAACGATACCCTGTTCGACGATTTGCGATGTGAAGTTCAGCCACCAGGTCACTTCGCCCAGATTTAAGGGAAACAGTAACAACAGGTAGTTAAGTAGCGATATAACGATCGCTGTCGTACCGGCCAGTTTTAACGCCCGAGCTGCTTGAGCTAGTGTTTTTTTACGCTCTTGTACCTTCATCAGAGACATCCATGTATTGACTTATGGCAACTTGAGTTAAATTATCGATCGCGTCGTTCCTCTCTCCTCAAACTCCCAAAAGATGGGAAATAACTGACTAGAGAAGAACCTCAATCGAGTCCGCCCCGACTTTAGGATAGTTCCATCGTCGCCCGAACTATCCGCCAACGTCAATTTATCGTCTTTACAAAACCTGCATAAATTCACTTTCCGGCTTCACGATCTCTTTACACAAAATTGAATTGACGCTTTAGTTTGCCTCGGATACCATTAAATTAGCTATTGTATTTTTTGCTTTATTCATAGCAAGAACTCTTCAGGTTGTCAGCACTCCGAACTTCCGAAAAAACACGCAAAAATGTGCTATCAGCCCAACAAAACATAAGTACAAACACACAAACTCGAACCATGTCGATCGCGAAAAAGCAACTCGCTGCCCTAACCTCAACCGCGCTGTTATTCCTCGGTGGCGTTGCCGCTACCCCCGCGAAGGCGCTACCCATTTTCGGAACTGAGAGCGACCACGACCTCCAAATGATTGTCGATGGGGAAGTTAGCCTCGACACCATGCAAACGAACTTCCTGACGAACCTGTCGTATCGATTAGCCCCCGAGGTTAGCGATTTCAATCAGAAAAAGACCACGCTCCTACAAGATCCGAGCCGGATGGATAATCTATACGCCGGAACGTCTGTCGATCCGAACAGTCCGCCAACGGGTGGTATGGTCTTTTCCAAAGACGGCTGTAGTGTCGAAGCCAACTGTGGCTTAAAAGCGATCGGATTGGGAAACACGCTCAAATGTGCGTCCTCGGGAACCGATCCCGAAGCCTGGGCAAAATGCTTGCGCGATAAAGATTACGACGCTTATATGGCGGCGACGGCTTGCACTTGGGGGAACTGCCCCGGATTTACTGCCCTTCCCGGTGAAGGGGTTTACGCGTGTTCGGAAACTGAAGGGTTAGGTGTTTTCGCAACGCCGGGAAATCTCAGCGACAGCATCGCCGTAAATTAGGATCTCTCAATCCAAAGACCGACCGAGTGTTAAAGCTCTTACTCTCCGAATCGCCCTCCTGCAAAGGAGGGTATTTTTTTGGCGAATCGCCATCGCCGGTTCGAGAACTGGCTGCAAATGCCACACTAGAAACGTCGCGCAACCGAAGATCGAACTATGACTTCGACCCTCAACCGTCAAATTCAAACCTTCTACGACAGCTCGACCGAACTCTGGGAACAGGTTTGGGGCGAACACCTACACCACGGCTACTACGGCGATCGCGCCGATCGCGATCGCCAACAAGCCCAAATCGACCTTCTCGAACGACTCCTACAGTGGGTCGAAGCTTGTGGGAACGCAACCCCCCTCTCCCCCAACACCCAAGTTCTCGATGTCGGATGCGGCGTCGGCGGCAGTAGCCTGTACCTATCGCGCAAATACGGCACGAAAGCCACGGGAATCACCCTCAGCCCCGTCCAAGTCCAACGGGCTACCGAACGCGCCGCAGAAGCCGGACGAAGCAGCTCTTTGGGCTTTCTCGTCGCCGACGCCCTCAACGTTCCCTTCACCGACAACAGCTTCGATTGGGTGTGGTCTCTCGAAAGCGGCGAACATATGCCCGACAAAACCCAATTTATCGAAGAGTGTTACCGCCTCCTCAAACCGGGCGGTACTTTCGTCCTCGCGACTTGGTGTCATCGCCCGATCTCGGAACCCGACGGACGACTCACCGCCTCAGAAATCCAGCATTTATCTGAAATTTACCAAATTTACCACTTGCCTTACGTGATTTCTCTGCCTGAATATGCCGAAATCGCCGATCGCGTGGGATTTCAAAACCTGCAAACCGAGGATTGGTCTCGAGCTGTCGCCCCGTTTTGGAACGACGTTCTCAATTCTGCATTCGATCCGGCGGTCGTTTTAGGTATCCTGCGATCGGGATGGGAAACCTTGCGCGGGGCGTTAGCGATCGGCTTGATGCGCGACGGCTACCAACGGGGGCTAATTCGCTACGGCGTCCTCTGTGCGACAAAACCCGTCGCTTAGAGAGAGATGAGGAGAAAACTGTCAACTGCTAACTGCTAACTGTTCGCTGTTCGCTGTTCGCTGTTCACTGTTCACTGTTAAAGATATGTTTGCCCTATACAAACTCATCGTTCGCGGAAGTGTCGTAACTGCCCTACTCCTACTGACAGTCGGATGTGGGTCGAACGGTGAAAACGCCCCAGACGAGGGAGTTTCACCTCCGAGAGACGCGGTAGAATCCCCTGACGACACTGCGGGAGATACGGTCGAAGAAGTCGCTGAAGAAGCTGCGGTCACGACGGGAGAAACCGCCTCAGAAGCGATCGCCGATTCCGCTCCTCCCGACATCGATTCGGGAACGGTTTACGCCCTCAACACCCCCATCGAATACCGCGATACTCTAGGGATCGACGGTGTCGTGTCCATTACCGGAATGCGAGAGTTTACCGGAGAGGGAATGTTCGAGCAACCCGCCGATGGGACGACGTGGTTAGCGGTAATGGTCGAAATTGAAAACAACGGCGATCGCGACTACATCGTCACCTTTCAGGAAATGCAGTTAGTCGATGCAGAGGGAAATTACTACAGACAGGATTTACAGGCGGCGTCCGTCTTGGATACCGATTTAGAACCCGTGGCTGTCGGCGATCGCAAAGCTGGAGAAATCGCCTTTGAAGTGCCAGAAACCGCCGAAATCGAGAAGTTAGTTTACGATCCCAGTAACGGAGCCTGCGACGAAGAGGGTTCGATTCTGGCAGAGTCCTATCCTTGCGAGAGTTTACCCATTGTCGTGGAACTGAAATAGCTCCGGTTGCAAACGACGGGTTGAGACTCGTTGGAAACCCCCACCTTCGCGACAGTTGCATGGATTCTACACCGATCGCCCAATGGCAAAAAACTCGATCGCTCCTTTATGCGTTTTGGAAGTTTAGTCGTCCCCATACCATCGTCGGTACGACGTTGAGCGTTTGGGGACTGTTCGCTCTTGCAGTTGGCGTCGGCGAATTCACGACAGCCAGTTTACTTCCTCCGCTGGTGGCGTGGTTGGCGTGTTTGTGCGGAAACGTCTACATCGTCGGTTTGAACCAACTCGAAGACATCGAGATCGATCGCGTCAACAAACCCCATCTTCCCCTGGCGTCGGGGGAATTTTCCCCGCTTCAAGGAAGATGGATTGTCGGCGTCACGGGAATCGCCGCGATCGCGATCGCTGCAACTCAGGGGATTTGGCTGTTCGCCACCGTCGCCGTCAGTCTCGCCTTGGGAACGGCGTACTCGCTTCCGCCGCTGCGGTTGAAACGGTTTCCGTTTTGGGCGTCGTTTTGTATTTTTACCGTGCGCGGTGTCGTGGTGAATTTGGGGCTTTTTCTCCACTTCAACGATGGATTTCCCGTTTCCCCGGAAGTTTGGGCGTTGACGCTGTTCGTATTGGGTTTTACCTTTGCGATCGCCATTTTTAAAGATATTCCCGATTTTGAAGGCGACAAACGCTACAACATTTCGACGCTGACGATTCGCCTGGGGGCGTCTGCGGTATCTCGCCTCGCTCTCGTCGTAATTTCGTTGTGCGATGTGGCGATGGCGGTGGGTGGGTTGTTGTGGCTTCCCAACGCTAACGGAACGCTCGTCGTGACGATGCATTTGGCGGTGTTAGTGTTGTTGTGGTGGCGTCGTCGGGATTTGGATTTAGAGGATCGAGGTGCGATCGCTCAGTTTTACCAATTTATCTGGAAACTCTTTTTCCTCGAATACATTATGTTTCCCATTGCTTGTCTTTGGCAGAGTTAATCTTGTTTCAGTTATCTCCACAGGTGTTTGATTTCAATTGCGGTGAAATTAGTTTGACTTGGGACTCCAGCGGCCCATTTTTGGGCTTTGCACGACCGTCAAACCACGTCGCACCACTTTCGAGCCAGTCATGGCGATACTGAAGAATAGAGTCTCGGGTGACATCCTCGTACCCAAATTCAACACCACAACACGGACAAATTTCAAAAGATGGCGTGCGATCGTCCTCTCCCCACGGTGGACGATTTTGGAGAAGCCCACAAACTCGACATCGATAAATTGAATTCTCCACTCAATCCACCCCACAAACTCAGCGAACTCTCGCCACTCAAACCTCATTGGATTAGCAGAATTTCGAGAAAAGGCGAATTCTCCATTCCTTTGAGCTAAAAATTCAGCGAACGACAAATCGAGTCTTGACGTGAGTACTCATCGAAGTCTCCTCGAAGTCTCCCCCTCGGGTTAGACTTCTCCCGCACCGCCTCACGGTAGAATCAACCTCGCCTGACCCCATAATATAAGTAATGCACTCATACCGTACTCAAAGGAGTTGTCATGGACATTAAAACTGCACTGCTGGCGATAACCCCGGTTTTCGTGGTTTTGTGCTTGTTTTTCGGAACGCGGAACGGATTTTACGATACCGATAACTACCACGGAAACGGATCGGCTCACTAAATCTCTTAGTTTTAACGGATTTAGCTTGAAATAACGGCGATCGCACTCAGTTCGGACAACAACAGACAAACGACGCTGTTTCCGAACTCGCGATCGCACCCCGTTTTCAAGACCGATCGTTCGCACCCGCTCGCGCGGGTGTCTTGTTATGTATCCCTGACATCAAATTGACAGCTCAAGTGGTTAACTGTAATAATAAACACAGACAGAAAACCAATCGTTCATCCTCTTCGCACCAAACGGCTCGAGTTGTAAAGAGCCAACGGACAAGAGGACGGAAGTAGGGAGAGATCCTGAAGGAACGCGCCTCTATCGAACCCGATACACAGCAACGACACGTAATGGAGGCGAAAACCATGAAACTCTGCTATCGCGGTATCCCCTACGATTACACTCCCCCCGAAGTGGAAACTGCATCGAGCGATCTCGTTGGAACCTACCGGGGAATTGACGTGCGATTCCGCAATCCCAAGAAACCCTTGGTCTTGCAACCGACCCTCGACCTCAAATATCGCGGCGTCGCCTATCGCACCAACGGCGAAACTGCTGAAACCGAACAACAACCGGCGGTACGACCGGAAACCGTTCCGGCTCCCGTAGCGGCCGACGTTGCACCAGAACCCGAAGTGACGGTATCTCTGCAACAACGGATGCGCGAACTCATGCTCAAAGGCGAAGTGGCCACGCGCCAACGCCAGCAAACCATGTTGAACCGCCTGGCCTCTGAAGTCGGCGTAACCGTCGACGTGGATGAATACTGGCGTCAGTTCCATCGCTTCGTCGATGCGGGCGATCGCGCCACCTACGGCCCCAGTGCAGTCGCCGTCAGCTAAGCCAACGGATTTCGTCACGACAACTCCTAGTCAGATCTAGGTCTAGCACCATAAAGCTCGAACGGTAAACTCACCGCTCGGGCTTTTTTCGCTTAAGCTGGGTTCAAAACGTCTCACCACAGAGACACAGAGAACACAGAGAGGTTTTTGCAGGGGTCGGAGAAACCCCTGTTTTCGACCCGGATTCCGTATGAAATCTCTGAATTCCTAACGGAAATTTTCTGGATTGAGGCGGGGATTTTTCGGAGAAGACGATGCGGGAGAACTGCTGGCATTAGACTCCGTTAACTGCGCCCCAGTTCCGCCATCGGCGGGATCGAGGAACGGTCGTAAGTTTACCCAAGCCGAACTTTGAGGCGCTCGATCGCCTGAAAGTCCGCCCGGTAAATCGATACCCAACAACTCTTCAATTTCGCTAATTTCCCGACCATCTCCCGTCAGCGCCATCACCGCATCGGTAGAGGTTCCCGCATCGGCCAAAACGATATTTTCAAACACCAAATCCCGAGTTTGTCGGGGATTTTGACCGGGAGGAACTGTCAACACGATACGACAGGCGGGATTGGCTTGCGTGGTCACGCACACGATATCGTAACCGTTTTCGACCGCCGTTCCCAACTCCAACAACCCATCGGGACGGTACGACTCCAAGCGGCGGCTAATTTCCTCACAGCGACGCTGCGGCGTCCACCCGCCCCCGAGTTGCGTCGGCGACGCCCAGGCGTACCCCTGACCCGGTTGACTTTCGGGATAGTACATCACCGTGTACCGATCGTTAATACCTTCGCAGGTAAAACGAGGCGAACTGGATTCAGAAGAGTCCGGTGTGGGTTCGGACTCCGACGGTTCCGAGGAAGGAGGAAGTTCGGGAATTTGCGCGATCGCCGTTCCCATCGTTCCTAAAAGAACCGCCACTGCGAGCGTAAGAGACGTTTTTGGACCGATCGATCGAAAAATAGATTTAAACATAGCCCATCGAGTCGTAACAGCACGGCGGACGACCCCGACGTAACGAGAGGGTTCGCGAGACCGCTCGTTACGTCCAGACGCATTTCTCCGCAAAAAGTTGCCAAAACCCCCGCGCGATCGCCTCAAACTGTACCGTGCTTGACAAAACTTCATCTTTCCCTGCTACCATCGGAAAGTTAATAATCCGCCATCATCTATAAATACAGAGCATATGACTGCGATCGCTTCAGAGCCGAAGCCTGTCACGACGGTTCCCAAGGAATTTCTAGGACCCCCCGAAGCGTTAATCAATCCCACAGTCCTGTTAATGCTGGGCGCTACGGGGTTAGTCGTGTTGTCAGTCCTCGGCTACTGGATTTGGAACTTTCCGGGCTTTATCTGTTTTCTGATGAACGTTACCGCCTTACACATGGCGGGAACTGTGATTCACGACGCCTCCCACAACGTCGCCCACAAGAATAAAGTGGCCAACGCCGTTCTCGGTCACAGCAGCGCCCTCATGCTCGGCTTCGCGTTTCCAGTCTTTACGCGAGTCCACATGCAACACCACGCCAACGTCAACGATCCGGAAAACGATCCGGATCATTTTGTATCGACGGGCGGGCCGTTATGGATGATTGCGGCGCGGTTTTTCTATCACGAAATCTTTTTCTTCAAACGTCGGCTCTGGCGGAAATACGAACTCCTCGAATGGTTTCTCAGTCGGACTTTTCTGTTTACCGTAGTTGGATTGGGGATTTACTACGGTTTTGTCGGCTACATTTTAAATTATTGGTTTTCGGCGGCGCTGGTGGTGGGATTGGCGCTGGGTTTGTTTTTCGACTATCTCCCCCACCGTCCCTTCAAAGAACGCGATCGCTGGAAAAACGCCCGAGTCTATCCCAGTCGCATCCTCAACGTGCTGATTTTGGGGCAGAACTACCACCTCATTCACCATCTCTGGCCGTCAATTCCCTGGTACGGCTATCAAGGGGCTTACTACGCCACGAAATCGCTCCTCGATGAAAAAGGTGCCGATCAGTCTCTGGGAATTTTTCAGGGCGGTAAAAACTTCTTCAGCTTCGTCTACGACGTATTTTTGGGGATTCGCTTCCACCATCACAAGGCGAAAGTCAAATAGGGGAAACGGGCGATCGCACTTTCGACGTGATGGTGAGAATTGTTACAATGTATTAAGCGATCTCACATCGGTAGCAGATTTTTTATGGATGCTAGAACCGTAACACCGCCCAAACGCGCGATCGAAGGCGATCGCTCCCCAAACGATAGGGTCGAGCCACCTCTCGAAGAAGAATTTCTCGTACCGCTCGAAGGAAACGACGATTTCGACGACGATAACAAAGCCCTACGCTACGACCCCGAGATGGTTTCGGCTCGCTATCGCAAGCGGCCGTTCCGCGTCTGGGGTCGGTTCTTAGAAATCGTCTGGCCGTTTCTGCTGTTCTTCCTAAGTCTGTGGTGGGATCGCCGAACGGGTAACGTTGCCAAACACGAAGCCCGCCGAGCTATCCGATTGCGGGAAATTCTCACCGATTTGGGGCCGGCGTACATCAAAATCGGACAAGCTCTGTCCACGCGCCCCGACTTAGTCCCGCCGCTCTATCTCGACGAGCTAGGTAAGTTACAAGACCAACTCCCACCGTTTCCCAACAAAGTCGCCTATCGCTTCATCGAAGAAGAACTCGGCGCACCCCCTGACAAAATTTACGCCGAACTCTCCGAACGTCCCGTAGCAGCGGCGTCGCTGGGACAGGTGTACAAAGGGAAACTCAAAAGCGGCGAAACCGTGGCGGTGAAAGTTCAGCGTCCCGACTTGCTCGAACGCGTCGCCCTCGACATCTATCTACTGCGAACCCTGGCGCAAATCGCGCAGAAGAGCATCAAGCGTCTTCGCAGCGACCTCGTCGCCATCATGGACGAGTTCGCCAGTCGCATTTTCGAGGAAATGGACTATAGCCACGAAGCTCGCAACGCCGAACGCTTCGCGTCGCTGTACGGTCACATTAAAGGCATTTACGTTCCCTGCATTTACGAAGAATATACTCGCCGTCGCGTGTTGACGATGGAGTGGATTACGGGAACGAAACTCACCAACCTCGAAGCGATTCGCGAACAAAATATCGACGCTCGACACATAATCGAAGTGGGCGTACAATGCTCGCTGCGACAGCTTCTCGAACACGGCTTTTTCCACGCCGACCCCCACCCCGGAAACCTGCTGGCTATGCCGGACGGACGCTTGGCCTATCTCGATTTCGGGATGATGAGCGAAGTGAAAAGGTACCAGCGTTACGGCCTCATCGAAGCGGTGGTTCACTTGGTCAACCGAGATTTTGAAGGGTTGGCGCAGGATTACGTCAAACTGGAGTTTTTAACGCCAGATACGGATTTGAGACCCATCGTTCCGGCGTTGTCGGAGGTGTTTAACGATGCCTTGGGTGCCAGCGTGGCGGAGCTGAACTTTAAGAGCATTACCGACCAGTTGTCGGCGTTGATGTACGAGTATCCGTTTCGGGTTCCGGCCTATTACGCGCTGATTATTCGATCGCTCGTCACCCTCGAAGGGATTGCGATTAACGTCGATCCGAATTTTAAGGTGTTGAGTAAGGCGTATCCTTACGTGGCGAAACGGTTGCTGACCGATTCGTCGCCGGAGTTGCGATCGTCGTTGCGCGAGTTGCTGTTTAAGGAAGGACAGTTCCGCTGGAACCGTTTGGAAAACCTGCTGAGAAACGCCAAAGACAGCGACGATTACGACTTAGCGAATGCGTTAAACCAAGCGTTAGACTTTCTGTTTTCCGAACGGGGCGAGTTCATTCGCGATCGCCTCGTGGACGAAGTGGTGAAAAACGTCGATTTGCTGTCCCAAGATGCGGTACAGAACACGAACGCGGCGTTACGGGAATGGTTGAATTTGTCTCGCAACGGTAGCCGTCCCACGCGATCGGTGAAGATGAGCCAGAGCGAGAGCGAAGACCTCGAACGGGTCAAACGGATTTGGGAAATCCTGCAAGATACCCCCGGTTTCGATCCTATGCAATTGGTGCGCTTGGTTCCCGGCTTGTTAGCTAAACCGGAGACGCAACAGATGGGACAGGAAATCGTAGGAAATTTGGCTCAACGGGCGGCTGCACGCTTGATTCGAAGCGTCTTCCTGGCAGACGAGCCGAAACGCAACGCTCCCGTTCGTTATTCCAACAAACGAGCGTTACCTCCGGCGCGATCGGCTTAATGGGTTTAAAGCCGTCCTGATTTTCCCGATCTGAGTCGGTGTTACCTCGAACTTAACAACATTAAGCATTGAGAATCCTGGTATTTTAAAAATGCCAGGGTTCTTTTTTTTATGATTCAATTAGCAATTCTTTATTTTTTAATTTAAATATTTAACAATACTCTTCGTCAGCGTGTAGCTCGACTTGTGTGTAAAATTTTATCGTTTTCTAAAAAGTTTGAAAATCACGTGGCCGCGATTTGCGACTTCGGACATTACTATAGCAGTCCCAAATGAGTCGTCAACAATTAAAACACTAGAAAAAAATCCGATTCACCGTTCCCGGTTCCCGATTCCCTGTTCCCAATTTTGTTACACAACTGATTTAAGGTTGCTATATATTGCTTCAATCCGCGCTCGTCATCATTACTGTGCATAACTACCTCGAACGGGAGTAGGTTAGGTACGCTGTTGTCGCCCCCACCTACCCCGTGTCAGAATTTTCTTAATACAAGGCCATCGTCAACTGTCGGCGATATTCTTGGGTTAAGGGGTGGTCGTTTCCGAGTAGGTTGAAAATGGCGATCGCCGCTTTGCGAGCGCCGTCGTTTTGGTAGCCGCGATCGCGTCCGACGAGGTCGATAAAGGTTTCGAGGGCTTCTTTGTAGTTACCAGAGACCGTCAGACAGCAAGCACGGGAGAATTCGCGATCGAGTTCGCCCTCTCCAACGGGGCGATCGCACTGACGTTTAAAAGTAACTAACGCACGAACCGCTTCGACTTGGGGGGCGTATTGGCGATCGCTGGCGGGAACCTCAGCCAGTCGCGCCTCGGCTTTCTCGAATTCACCGATCGCGACGTAAAACTTCGCCGCATCGAGAAACAGTTGCGGGCGATCGGGGTAAGCCTCGCACAACGCCAGAAGTTGAGATTCCGCCGCCTCGGAATCGCCCGAATCCATCGCCTGCTTGACTGCATCCATGCGATCGTCGAGAGCGGAGCGAATCTGACATTTCGCTAACAGATTTCGCAGTTCGGGTTCGGGAAGAACGCCGACAAAGCCATCGATAACTTCACCATCTCGGAAAATTTTGACGTCGGGAATTCCTTGTACGCCGTAAGCTTGGGGAATGTAGGGGTTTTCGTCCGTGTTGACTTTCGCAACAACACAATCATACTCCTGAGCCACCTGTTTTAAAATGGGCGCGAGCATTTGACACGGACCGCACCAAGTCGCGTAAAAATCCACGATAACTGGCGTTTGGCGCGATTTTTCGAGAACTTCTTCTTCAAAGTTGTGGTCGTAGACTTCTAGGGAATATCCCATATCGATTCAATACCTCACAAAAACGCGAGATCGGTCTGTCGGTTCGGTTTGTCGGTTGGTTGGCTCGGTAAAAGCAACCCGCAACCAACGACTAGGTCTTCTCTTCAGTATTATGCCGTTTTACGGGCGTTGCAGAAGTCTCGATGCCGTCTCCCCCCATCAAACATAAAAAAGAGGCAGGCGATCGCCTACCTCTTCTTTTTAGACTCCCCAGGCCGGATTCGAACCAGCGACCAATCGGTTAACAGCCGACCGCTCTACCGCTGAGCTACTGAGGAATGCCTTTGCTTGACGCAGGATCTATATTAACCAAACTCGTTTGGATTTGGCAAGGGGGTTTGGGAAAATTTTTTGAGAAATTTTGAAATTTAGGGAACGACTTGTTCGACAAAAACAGCTAAACCCCCGTATCGGTGGGGGTTTCAGAATCCTCGTCTCAGTTGTGACAGTCGTTGTTGCGCCACGGGATCGAGGCGACTCGAGAGAAACCGGCGGCTCGATCGCGTTGTCGAAGTCCGCTGTCGTTGTCTGACACGCTGGGTTGTCGCTCTCACCTCGCGATCGAGCTGTTCGGCAGACATCCACTCAGCACCGTAGCCCACCACCGTTAACTGTTGAGCGCGATCGGAAGTGGCGACGATGGTTCGATGTCCGAGGGGGTGAACTTGGCGCTGGCGTACCGCGCAGTTTTTTTCGATGAAGGTATCAGCGGTTTGGTCGAAATCCGTATAGTGAATGCAGAGATTACCAGAGACGGTTTCGCGATGTCCTCGAGAGTTGCGATATTGAGAATCGAAGACAATGCAAGTTTCAAAGCCTTTATAGGCGCTGTAGTTGACTAATGCCTCGACTAAGGTGCGACGAGCGGGTTCTAACCCGTCTCGATTTCGGATTTGGCGTAACTGTGCCCAGATACCGATGATGTTATAGCCGTCTACAAATAAGGTGACGAAAGGGGAGGTGGGTGACATGGATTCAAACTCTACAATTGCTCGATTGCAACAGTGGGATACTTTGTTATCGAAAATTTTGGGTCTAAAGCCTCGTCCTTCTAGGACGGCTTTAACTTAGCATGGTAAACTAGATAGGGTGGGTAAATTAACTAACGAAAACCAAGTTAGTGAGTTAGACTCACATTCCAATCGAATTGAACTTTTGGCGGTGGGACACACCGTTTCAGCCTGTGGAGCGAACATAAGACTCGAAAGGCATCGTGACCTGGAAAGCAGTTGCGAAAAACCCCTGAGCGCAGTCGAAGGGGACAGAAGCAGGAACCCAGATCGTGAGGTTTGGGAATCACCGTCCTTCCTTCGGCGGTGAGGATGTCAAAGTCGTCCCGCCTGACTATTGTAAAGTTTTATCGCACCGCCCCCGTGCCATCGAAAATCGTCATCCTGGCGGTCAAGCGTTGACAAAACGGTGTTTGAGCCGTTGGGGATCGCCGCGATCGACGACTTTTCCCCCTTCGAGTAAAATTGCACCGTCACAGTAATCGAGTTCGTCGAGGCGGTGCGTGACCCACAACGCCGTCATCTGACGCTGTTCGACCAGTTGTTTGACTCGCTCGACCAAATCGAGTTGACTGTCGGGATCGAGAAGTGCCGTCGGCTCGTCGAGCAGGAGAATATCGCAATGACGGGCGATCGCACCGGCGATCGCCACCCGCTGTTTTTGCCCGCCGCTGAGGGCGTAAATCGGCCGTTGCTGCAACCCATCTAAATTCACCACCGACAACGCCTCGGCGACCCGCTGGCGCACTCGATCGACCCGAAGCCGCTCTTCAACGAGTCCGAACGCGACGTCTGCCCCCACCGTCGGCATGACCAGTTGGTGATCGGGATTTTGAAACACGAATCCGACCCGTCCGCGTACGCGAACCTCTCCCGACTGCACCGGGAGCAAACCCGCCAAAATTCGCAACAGGGTCGATTTGCCGCTTCCGTTGGTTCCCAGGAGCATCCAAAACTCCCCAGACGGCACCTCTAAGGAACAGTCCTTCAAGACAGAGGTGCCGTCAGCCCATTGAAACGACAAATCCCGCACGACAACGGCGGGATCGGTCTGGGATCGATCGCGGGCCATTACGCTTCGCTGGCGATGAAGAATCCCGGTTGGCGTCCGTCAGAGGCCGCACCTTTTTGAGACATCTGTACGGCAATTAACTCGCTGGTGGCGATACAGATGGTTTTGGCTTTGTCCGATTTGTCTTCGCTGATGAACTCCATCACCTTGGGTTCGCCGGAGTTCATCGCCTCCCGAAACTGCTGGTACAGTTCGCGAGCGTCCTCTTCGCTTTTGCGCTGGACGGACAGGGGAACGGGCGTGTATTTCAGAATCAGATCGATCGTGTACATGAAATGAGGAAATGTAGCCTAGTAGCTCGACCTTCTCAGTTTGACATACTCCCCAGCCTGAAGGCGTGGGTATTCTCCAGACCTCACGGTTCTAGATTTCTGGTTCGGCGACAACCCTTACTACCCATTGTTGCCAATAAGTACCAGAGGGGTTTATCTCCCCAGACGTTTTCCCCATTACAGAGGAGGTTTCGGTATGCCCTACCGTACC
>NZ_JAQNCQ010000325.1:0-6386 GCF_028368005.1 Geitlerinema sp. CS-897
AATCTTGTCACCGGATGCGGTAAAAAAAGCAGTAGATTTACTCAACGATCGTCCTCGAAAATCTCTTGACTATCGAACCCCTTCTGAGGTATTTTATAGTCAGGGATCGGAGACCGTTGCATTTCAAACTTGAATTGGCGCATCTATTTGTTTTTAAGTCATCAAAAAAGTTTTTCAAAAACAGCATATTTTACAGCATTTATTTTGATAATAGATTCTTTGTTTTTGTTTTTTAGAGCGATCGTTATTCCTTTTTTCGATGTTCGGCATTTATTTCATTCTAATGTTGTTAATGTTACTACATTTTTTTTGATGTTCGTGACCGATCACTTACGAAATTCTGGTTTTATGATGATGGTTATTCAGCGTTTGTACGGAGATTTAGAAAGTCGCGCAAACCTTGATTTTTTAACACAAACCTTCAACCGAAGAGCTATGAACAGCTATTTAAGTCAAGAAGAAGAGCGCTTTATTCAAGACGATACAATTTTTTCTTTAATTTTATTGGATATCGATCGCTTCAAGCAAATTAACGATACTTACGGACATGATAGTGGGGATATTGTCCTCAAACATATTTCAAAATTACTCGAATGTCATTTGAGAGAAGGAGATTTCTTGAGCCGTTGGGGTGGAGAAGAGTTTTTAATCCTCTTACCCAATACAGATTGTCAAAACGCCTTTGCGATCGCCGAACGACTCAGGCAATGCGTGGCCAACAATCCTTCAGCAAATGGCACGATCGCTCATACAATTAGTTTAGGAGTGGGAACGTTTCGGCAACACGCTCAAACGGTTAAGGATTTAATAATTGCAGTTGACAAAGCCTTGTATCGTGCAAAAAAAATGGGACGAAACAAGGCTGTAATTGCCATTACGGCCAGCACTTCAAACGCTAATATGAAAGATGATGTTAATGATAATATGAGTTGTGCAGATTAGTCACATAGGTCAAACTAACTTAAGGCGAATCTAATGGACGATCGTAGGATTTTTGAAACGGGATTGTTTGAAGGACTTCCCCCGGAACACGTAGAATGGATGGCTAAAATCGCTCGACCTCAGAAGTATCGCAAAGGCGAACCGATTTTTTTCGAGGGAGACGAGTGCAAAGGCTTTTTTATCGTAAAATCGGGACGAGTCAAGGTGTTCAAAACTTCTCCCGACGGGAAAGAGCAGATTTTACACTGGTTTGAGGATGGGGAACGCTTTGCAGAAGTTCCAGCCTTCGATGGCGGAGACTACCCCGCCTCGGCGTCTGCGGTGGAAAAAACGGAACTGCTGTTTTTCCCCAAAGATTCGATCGTCGAGTTGGTTCAAAAGCATCCCACGTTGGCGTTGAACTTGCTGGCGGCGTTGTCGCGACATTTACGCCGTTTCGCCAAACTCATCGACAATCTGTCGTTTAAGGAAGTCCCCAGTCGCTTGGCGGCGTATTTGTTGAAGTTGAGCGATCGCTCGGACAACGCCGATGTGGTGAAATTAGACGTGACGAAAGGTCAGTTGGCGGCGTTTTTGGGGACGATTCCCGAAACCCTCTCGCGAGCTTTTGCGAAACTAGCTCAAGAAGACATTATCGCTGTTGAAGGTGCCGAAGTCACGTTGCGCGATCGCTCCCGTTTGGAACGGTTGGCGTCGGGAGAAAAGCCGAGCTGAAGGTTATATAGCAGTTCCAAATGAGTCGTCAAAACTTAAAACATCAGAAAAGTTCCCGATTCCCCGTTCCCGATTCCCGATTCCCTGTTCCCTTTTTGTCCCGATTTTGTCAAACAACTGACTTAGAGTTGCTATGGAAGTGCGATCGCAAAAATCGACTTCGGTAATCGACCGCGAACGCCTTTACGGGGACGGTTCACCGCTTGAACGATTTGGAAATCCACCGCCAAACTGCACAAAACATAGGCGTCGTCGGGACTCAATCCGAGAAATCGTTCCAAAATGGCGATCGCTTGCGTCACGGCGTCTTCTAACGCTTTATCGAGGGTTTCGCCAAACCCCATCACCACCCACTCCTCCGGCGTTTCCGCCAGCGGTGCAGTCAGAGACAAGTTACGGTGTAAATGCAGTTCGATCTCCCCTCGCATCGAGGTTTCGATCGCCGTCACGTTCACTTCTCCATCTCCCTGGGCCCCATGTCCGTCGCCGATGGAGAACATCGCCTCGGGAACGAAGACGGGAAGAAACAGTCGCGAACCCGCTTGTAAGAGTTTGTCGTCGATATTTCCCCCATACTCCCCAGGAGGAATCGAGGAACGTACTGTGTCTGTGGCGACGCCGAGAATTCCGAAAAACGGTGTCAGGGGAATTTGGATGTTGGAATCTCGGGGAAATTCAGCGGTTCGGCGTTCTAAATCCAACTCCACGAAGTCCACTCGCGACTGACTGAAGCGTTCGGGAAGAACTCCCCAAGTTCGACGAACGGCGTTAAATCCCACTCGAAGACTCGGTTCGATGGCGTTGAGACGAACTTCGAGAACGTCTCCCGGTTTTGCACCCCGAACGGCGACGGGCCCCGTGAGGAGATGAGAACCGCTGCTGACGATGCGATTTTGGGGGAGATTTTTGCGAATTTCGGCGAGTTCGGGAGGAACGAACGCCTCGGGAGCATTATCGCACAGGTAAAATCCGGTGTAGGTTTCGACGGCGATCGCGTCGCCAGATTCGACGGTTAAGGCGGGGGGAAGATGGGGTGAAAATCCCCCCACGTGAACGGTTTCACAGGTGGCGTTGAGGTGATGTTTTGCCATTGTTTTAATAAATGGTCATGTAGCTGCGATCGGGCCCCGTCGGAAGTCGTATTAACTGCTGTTTTTGTAAGTCCAGTTCGATTCCCAAGGCTTCGAGGGGAATGACGCCGAGTAAGGGATCGCGTCCGCCGGGAAGTTCTAAACAGTCGAAGGTTCCTTCTCGTCCGAGAACTGAAATTTTCGCATCTTGAAAAATACGAGCAGTTTCGAGTCCGGTTGCGGTTTGAACGGCGACTTCTCGGAGAAGTTTTAAACCCAAGGCGGCGATCGCATCAGGAGGTAAACAGAGGGTCGTTGCACCGGTATCGACTAAGACGTCGTTTAAGGTTATCGCTCTCACTCGATCTTCAGGAATTAAGCCATCCTCTGCTTTACCTTGGTCGAGACGATTGACAATTGTTACAGTTGTGGTAACTTGCCCCATTGTTCCTCGATCTAGAATTCTAATCATTTTAACCTCTTTGGAGAATTTTTTGCTGAAAATCTGCGATTTTATTTTAGATTTCTCTCCAATCGTCGATCGCACCGATTTGTTCTAGAGTATGTTCGTATTTTTCTAGTTTTTCCTGCTCTCGATAAAGTCTTGCAGCCCTTTCAAAGTCTGCGATCGCTCGTTCGCGTTCTTGAAATTCGTTATTTAAAATTGCGCCGCGATTGAAATACGCATCGGCGTAAGTGTCGTCGAGTTCTATGGCTGTTGTAAAATCCGATAAGGCTTCTCTAAATTTATTGAATTCAGCATAAGCTGTACCGCGATTGAAATAAGTAAGAGCATCACCAGAATCGAGAGCGATCGCTCGAGTATACGCCTCGATCGCTCCTTGTAAATCTCCCATTTTTGAACGAACTAACCCTAAGCCAAAATAAGCGTTAAAATTCGCACTGTCGAGTTGTAATGTTCGATTGTAATCGGCGATCGCTCCCGAATTGTTTCCCAACTCTCGTTGAATATCGCCGCGAATTAGATAAGCTTCAAAATAGTTAGAGTCGAGTTGAATCGCTTCGGTCAGATCGACTAAGGCTTCGAGAGATTCGTCGCGATGCTCGTGGCGAATTAAGCCACGATAAACGTAAGGAACGGGATCTTCGGAATTGAGAGCGATCGCTTGTGAGAAATCGGAAAACGCCGCCTCGATATCTCCCTGCTGATACAAAACAAATCCTCGATAGACATAGGCTTCTGCATAAGTGGGATCTCGGCGAATCGCGGCGGTAAAAGCCTCGATCGCCTCGAGAAAATTTCCCTGTTGGTGATGTTGGCTTCCTCGCAGGTAGTCTTCGACGGTGTCGGTGAGAGACACATCGCTGGCGACGACGAGATTTGTCAACACCAAACTACTGAGGAAAATGAGATTCCCGAAGTATCGTTTCATGGGAGCGATCGCAGGTGGTTTTGCTTCGATGGTAGATCGTCGCGATCGCCTCCTGGGAGGTTTCCCGAGACTCGCACAACTCCAAAATCCACAAAACCCCGGCTTCATCAGAGAAACCGGGGGTCTTCCCTCGAAATCTAAAAACAATCTAAAGTTGAAGGCGAGATTTAATTGGCGTTCGCCGTCGCTCCATCGACCGGCATCGCTTGATTATAGTAAATAACCTGAGTCGGATAAGCAATATCGATATTGCGGGCGTCGAAGGTGCGTTTGATCTCGAAATTCATCTGCTGCTGGGCGTCCATATATTGGTTGTAATCGCTGCTATCGACGTAGTAGACGACTTCGTAGTTGAGGCTGAAATCTCCGTAGGACAAGAAGTGTGCGCGATCGAAGGTCACGTTTTCGGTGGCTTCGACGATCGTTTGAAGAAGCGTCGGGATTTCCTCGAGTTTGTCGAGTCCCGTTTCGTAAGTCACGCCGAGGTTGAAGACGATGCGTCGCGTTTGCATATGTTTGTAGTTGCGAATCCGCGATCCGGTCAGATCGGTATTGGAGAGAACTAGCCGTTCGCCGCTCAAACTCTTCATATGTGTGGTTTTGATCCCCACGTGTTCGACAGTTCCCACGAAGTCACCCACGACGATGAAGTCGCCGATCTCGAAGGGGCGATCGAGCAAAATGGAGAAGTAGCTAAACAGATCTTGCAACAACCCTTGGGAGGCTAAGGCGACAGCGATCCCCCCAATTCCCAAACTCGCGACCACTGCGGACACATCAAATTGCAGGTTGTCGAGGAGGAAAATCAGTCCGATCGCCCAGACGACAACGCGAATTGCAGGGAGAAGCGAGCTGAGAGTTGGCTCGATATTCGGGTTGTTTGCCCCGATCCCATATAGGATTAAGACGTATTCAATGAGGGCGACGATCGCTCGAATGACGATAATCGTAAACAGAATCGTACAAACGACATCGACGGCGCGATCGAGAATTGGATGTAAATTGAGGTTGGCGATCGCTAAATAAAATACGCCGAGGTAGAGAACGGGAACTAACGCTCTTTCGACAATTTTAAGGAAAGAATTATCGAGATCGCTGGCAGTTTGTTGAACCCATTTCCTCAAACTTTTAATAACGAGCGATCGCACGATTTGAACGACGATAAATCCGAGGACGACAATTCCGACGGCAATGAGATAATCGGAAACTTGATTTCCTAGAAATTGCAGTTGAAAGAATTTGTCTGGCATAGTGACTTTTTCTTGAATGTCATGAAATTTTAACACTGAAGACTTGCGAACGCAGAGCGATCGATGTCTTTCGCTAGGCTAAAACCCATATCCAGCCTAGATTCTAGCGTTGTCGAATCGCGATCGCATACAATGCGAATACATTGTTAGTACATAATATACATGATGTATGATATAGTAGAAAGAGCCATTCGGTTAAAAGTCAAGTAAAAGACGAAAAACCATGACTACGACAAAAGATCGGAAACTGACATCTACGTTGTCAATCCAAGGCACGCCGGTCGAATTTACAGAGAAACCTCACACTGTGAAAATCAAGCACTATCTCACCGCAGCAGTTGACTTATTTTTTGACGTTTTAGTTCAAATCGAACGGAATTTAGAAATCACTTGATCGCGTTGTCTATGGCGTGTACGCTTCGTTCTCGACGTCACGCAACGTTTGAACCTATCTCTGAACACGAATACTGACGCCGGTTCGATCGCATTGCTCGATCGCGATCGACCTCCCTCGTTCGCATCTCAATTGAAAACAGATGAATGTGAGCGATCGTTCCGATACCTCTGACCCCGTCGCTTTTGCCGACATTGCGGGGGCGGCCGAACGATTAAACGGCATCGCCCACCGCACCCCCGTCTTCACCTCTCGAACGGTAGACAGACGAGTCGGCGCTCGCGTTTTCTTCAAATGCGAGAACTTCCAGCGCACGGGGTCTTTTAAATTTCGCGGGGCGTACAACGCCCTATCAAGAACAGCTCAGTACTGAGCGCCATAATCTCTGATTTGGCTGGTGGTGTAGGGCGCGTGGATTGAGCGGCTCGATGCCGCGAAAATTCACAATCTACACAACTTTTTGTTATAGTGTAGGTATGCTGAACCTGACGTGGGAATTCAAACTCGAACCGACTGCCGAACAAGTTTCAGAGATCGAACACATTCTTGATGTGTGCCGCCATGTCTGGAACTTTGCGCTGCGGGAACGCAAAGACTGGCTAAAGTCTCGCAAGTCTCCTGT
>NZ_JAQNCQ010000326.1:0-10229 GCF_028368005.1 Geitlerinema sp. CS-897
AGCCTGTGGAATCGTTCTGGCGGGGACTTGAAGTTATCTGAGTTCAAGTCTAGTCAAGAGGTTGAGAAGCAGGAAATCCTTGGTGTGAACCAGGGAATCTCCCTGCATACCCGATAGGGTTGCTGGGAGAGGATGTCAAAATCTAGAAAGTGGCAGATCCCTCGACACCGCCTCGGTTCGCCTCGGGATCGATCCGAGTTGCCGTCCAGTTTGCGATCGAATGCTGGGATTTTCACGCTAAAAAATCGCAAGTCTCGGCTGTTTGTTGTCCCAGTTTCCGGTCTCGATCGATTTTAATCGAATGACTATGAGTTCGACCCAGCACACTGAAACGATTTCGCCCCTCTCGCCCTCTCCGCACCGAGCGATCGTTCGCCTCGAAGAAATCTATAAAATTTACGGTTCGGGTAATACAGAAGTTCGCGCTCTCGACGGCGTTTCGATCGAAGTTTTTCCCGGCGAATACTGCGCCATCATGGGACCGTCGGGATCGGGAAAATCCACCGCCATGAACGTCATCGGCTGTCTCGATCGCCCGACAGAGGGCCGTTACTATCTCGACGGCGTCGATGTCGCTGGGTTGTCCGAATCCCATTTAGCCAGCGTTCGCAACCAAAAGTTAGGCTTTGTTTTCCAGCAATTCCACCTGCTCCCCCAAATGACCGCCTTAGAAAACGTCATGTTACCGATGGTCTACGGCGGCGTTTCTCATCAAGAACGACTCGATCGCGCCACGGACGCCTTAACCCGCGTGGGCTTGGGAAATCGACTCCACAACAAACCCGCCCAACTCTCGGGAGGACAACAGCAACGGGTGGCCATCGCCCGCGCGATCGTCAACCAACCGGTTTTACTCCTGGCGGACGAACCCACCGGCGCCCTCGACAGCCACACGACTGAGGAAGTCATGGGCATTTTCGCAGAGTTGAACGCCTCGGGCATTACCATCGTCATGGTGACCCACGAAGCGGAAGTCGCCCGTCTGACGCAGCGCGTGATTTGGTTCCGCGACGGACAGGTCGTTCACGATCGCCTTCACCCAGAAGAACTACATCTGGCTATTTCTTAAATCCCGGCGTTGTTTAAAAAAACAATTTCACGACATCGAAAATTGTCCGAGAGGTTGACGTCCGAAGCTTCGGGGAGCTATACTGAGGGTGTATTTATAAGGGTTCGTTCGTACATATTCTTGATTTTTTGTTCAACCATCTTAAACGACACAGCCGCTAAGGGGTTGACGGCCAGATCCCCGGCATCTTGTTGGAGGTGCCGGGGATCTCGACTGGGGCAAAATTCGAGGAAAAGTCCCCAGAAAAGAGAGAAAAATACCCTCAAACCCCTAAGCTTTGTCAGCCATCGCTAACATCAAATCGATCGTACGATTGGAGTACCCCCATTCATTGTCGTACCACGACACGACCTTAAAGAACTGAGAGTTGAGTTCCATCCCCGCCGTCGCATCGAAAATACTCGATCGCGGATCGGTCGTAAAGTCCGTCGAAGCCACCGGGTCTTCCGTATACCCGAGAACGCCTTTGAGATCTCCTAGCGCCGCTTTTTTCATCGCCGCACAGATATCAGCGTAGCTCGTGGCTCGTTCCGTGCGAAAGGTCAAATCCACCACCGAGACGTCCGGCGTCGGAACGCGGAACGCCATCCCCGTCAAACGGCCGTTCAATTCCGGTAAAACCAACGTGACCGCTTTCGCCGCACCGGTCGAAGCCGGAATGATATTTTGAGTCGCACTGCGTCCGGCGCGTAAATCCTTTTTACTCGGTCCGTCCACCGTCGGCTGTGTCGCAGTCATAGCGTGAACCGTCGTCATCAACCCTTCCGCCAAGCCGAAGTTTTCGTGAATGACTTTCGCGATCGGCGCCAAACAGTTCGTCGTACAACTGGCGTTGGAGACGACCGTATGTTGGTTGGGGTCGTACGTCTCATGATTGACCCCCATCAAGAGAGTCGGAACTTTATCGGGATCTTTCGTCGGTGCAGAAATGACGACTCGTTTCGCACCCGCCTCGAGATGTTTAGAAGCCCCGTCGTAAGTCGTGAAGCGCCCCGTCGATTCGACCACGTACTCGACCCCCAAATCGCCCCAGGGGAGCTGAGCGGGATCGGTATTCGAGTAACAGGGAATCGATTTCCCGTTTACAACAATACTATCGTCCGTCGCCTCGACCGTTCCGTTGAAGCGTCCGTGAGTCGAATCGTACTTGAGCAAATAGGCCAGTGCTTTCGGGGGGACGAGGTCGTTAATCCCGCAAAACTCAATATTGGGGTTGCTCAGTCCCGCCCGAAACACCAGTCGTCCGATACGACCGAATCCGTTAATGGCGACTTTCAGGGTTGCCATAAAAATCCTCCGATTGTGGGTGCTTTAGTAATATCGCTATCACCAACGATACAGAATAAAGCTGGAATTAGTATAGCGTCAGGATTTGAGGGAGTTTCGAGGCGGAAATCGAGCCACGGCTGAGCGATCGCACTCCCAAGGCAGGATATTCTAGAAGGAGTCGGCTTTAGAAAGGTTTTAAAAACGCTAGGGTGTCGGCTTTGCTGAAATCCCACCATTTCACTTACTATCGAGATCGAACATAACGATCTCACCTGATTTCAACGACCCAGACGATCGCAGTCGCCCAACGAGCCGTCGGCGTTCGAGACGAAACCTTTATCGCGACCCACGCGAAGATTGCCGCGAAAACTCCCTTCCTTGTGTCCCCTACTCTCCAAATCGACAAAGTCTTATGAACCCTGATGAGGTAAAAATCGTTCGACCTGAAGGTCTTCTCGACGGTGTGAAAGCGAGTCAGGTACGACGCGACATCAGCGAGTGCCTAGAAGCCGGTGCCAGGATCGTGTTGCTCGATTTGAAAGACGTGACCTTTATCGATAGTTCGGGACTCGGGGCGTTAGTCTCCGCTCTCAAAACCGTTCGAGCTGCCGACGCGAAAATGTTTATCTGTTCGATCAGCGACCAAGTTAAAATCCTCTTCGAGCTAACGAGTATGAACCGCGTCTTCAAAGTGTACGCCGATCGCGAAGAGTTCGAGCGAAACGTTCTCTCGTCTCCCTAAACCTAGAGCCGAGACGGTGTTTGACGGTGTTGCCGATAGTTTTTCACGAAAACGTCAGTTGCAGCAACGACAGGTCGTCGTCCAGCGCGCGCTCGGGAGATAACTGCTTGACGCTCTCTAAAAGGCGTTCCAAGTCTACCGTACCGCCATCGCTCTCACGAGATAGCCAGTCGGCGAACGCATCGAGTCCCCAAACCGTCCCATCGGCTTGGGGGATTTCGTAAATCCCATCGCTGAAAACATAAAGCTGACTCGACGGAGCGATCGCGCATCGTTGACTTTCGTAGTCCGCATCGGGAAACAGTCCGATCGGCAGACTCGGCGTATTGAGGCGATCGACCGTCGTAGAAGCGTCTGCCCCTCCCCGATTCGCCAGCAGTAACGCAGGAGGGTGTCCCGCACTAGCATAGACGAGTTGTCGCGTTTTGCGGTAGTAGACGCCGTACCAAATCGTGAAATACTTCCCTTCGTAAAAATCCGCCGATGTCGTCGTCTGAAACGCTTGATTGAGAGCGTGGAGAACCTCGCTCGGCTCGTAAAAATTCGTCTGGGGCAGCGATCGCGATCGCAGCACGTTGAGAACCGACACCGACAGCAGCGCCGCCCCCACCCCGTGGCCCGAAACATCCACCAAGTAAATCGCCAAAGACTCCTCGTCGAGCCATTGAAAATCGTAACAGTCGCCCCCGAGTTGCTGCGACGGAATAAAACGGGCGTCGATACGAACCGGCGAATGAGACACCGACGACGGAAGCAGCGATCGCACGTACCGCGCCGCTTCCGACAACTCCGCCTCGAGCATCTGCTTTTGCTTTCGCAAGTCTTGACTGAGCTGATGAATCCGCAATCCCGCTCGGACTCGCGCTTGTAACTCGTCGATTTCGATCGGTTTGGCTAAAAACTCGTCGGCTCCCGTATCGAGTCCGGTGACGCGATCCTCGACGGCTCCCCGTGCTGTGAGTAGAATGAAAAAGGTTGTCGAAAGATGGGGCGTTGCTTTAACTTGGCGGCAGACTTCCAATCCGTCCATCACGGGCATCATCCAGTCACACACGATCAAGCCCGGTTTGATTTCCCTCGCCAACCGGACTCCATCTTCCCCATTGTTTGCAACGGTGACTTCGTACCCCTGACGCTGAAGGGCACGTTTCAACACCAATCGCGTGGTGGAGTCGTCATCGATCAGTAAAATTGGAGTCATAGATAAAAAACATAGCACAAGTCAACTTGCAAGCAAGGATGTCATTGCGTTGGAAGATTTGAGTAAATCACCCCAATCTCAGCACGCATCTCTACGAGTCCCCACGGATCTTAACGCCTTAGTTCGGGTTTTGGAGTGGTTCGACCGCCTCGAATCCCCTGCCGTTCCCCAACGAATTTGGCTACAGTGTAAAACGGCGTTAGCTGAAGGATTTACCAATGCCGTACGTCACGCCCACCGCGATCGCGGCGACGACGACCTCCCCATCGAGGTCGAGTTCGAGCAAACGCCGACCTATCTCGAACTTCGCATTCTCGATAGCGGACCGCCCTTCGATCTCGAAGGAAAGCTCAACAGTCTGCCGACCTCCTCGGACTTACACGCCACGGGCGGACGCGGCTTGAAACTGATGCAGTGCATCGCCGATCGCCTGAGTTACAAACGGCTCGACGACAAGCGCAACTGTCTGTCTATTCTTAAATACTACGAGAGCGAACCTTAATCCGCCCCGATGTCAGTCTCCAAAACACCACGACACTAAGGAGATGACTAAGGCGAGCACCAACCATCGCGGCAAGTGCAAACTGTTGTAAAGTGCGAGCGGCACGTCGATCGAAAGAACGAAAAAGATCCATCCGACGAACGTAAACACCACGGTCAAAACGATCGCTATCAAGGCTTGTCTCCTCAACGGGCGAACTGCCATCGACGCTTGATATTGTACGCGATCGCCGACACAGACCGTCACCCCACTCGAGATGCTATCGTCGATGTGTCGCCCGAAAAATTGTCCCCGTTCCGTTTCCTAAACGTTCCGCTGCCAGTATGCTACGGGTAGATAGACCTACTCGAACGCGCGTTGGGTCGATCTCCAGGTCGATCGCCAACCGCTAAAGCTCGTGATCTTCGACCGCCTCGCCCCCCTTATCGACCCCATCGCGATCGTCGTGCTGCTGTCCGTCGTCAACCGTCTGGCAGTTTCGGCCAACGACTCCTTTTTCGGCGTCTTGAGACCCTCTTCAGAAGAGTCCGTCGTGTCTCGAGGCTACACCGGGGGATCGGTCTCGCTACCGGGTTTAGTCACCGATCGCGATCGCCATGGAAACCTCTGTGTCGGATTTGGCGACTCGTTACCCGACTACCAACTCGTTCTCGATCGCGACTTTCCCGAACTCTCCATCACCATCGACAGCGGCGGCCGCGACACCACCCTCATCGTCCGCGGTCCGCGAGACAACACCGTACGCTGTGCGGACGATTGGCACGACAGCGCCGACGCCGTCCTCAGCGATACGAACTGGGAAGCCGGAACCTACGAGATTTGGGTCGGTACGATGGAACCCGGCGCCGAATGGACGTACCGGTTATCGGTCTCGCCCGAAATCGATCGTCGATAATTGACGAGCGATCGCCGTCTGTCGAATCGCGTTACTCGCCGTACACCTGAGCGTAGTAACTCTGATATTCCTCAGACAGCAAGGGTTTCCACCAATCCTCATCGTCCAAATACCACCGTACGGTTTTTCGCAATCCTTCCTCGACCGTCACCGACGGTTGCCAACCTAACGAGGTTTGCAACTTCGTCGAGTCGATCGCATAGCGGCGATCGTGACCGGGACGATCTTTGACGAAGGTAATCAAATTTTCGCTCGGCTTCACGGGCAAATCTGCCGCCATCTCGTCCATCAACCGACAGATCGTCCGCACCAAATCGATATTTTTCACTTCGTTGTTACCGCCGATATTGTAGGTTTCCCCCAGTTGTCCGCGATGGATGACCGTATCGAGGGCGCGACAGTGATCGCCGACGTAGAGCCAATCGCGAACGTTCTGCCCGTCGCCGTATACCGGAAGCGGTTTTCCGAGCAAGATGTTGATGCACATCAGAGGAATCAGCTTTTCGGGAAAGTGGTACGGACCGTAATTGTTCGAGCAGTTGGTGATGACGGTCGGCAGGTTATAGGTATGGTAATAGGCGCGAGCGAGGTGGTCGCTGCCCGCTTTCGAGGCCGAGTAAGGACTGTTGGGGGCGTAGGGGGTCGTTTCAGAAAACGGTGGGTCGTCCGGGGCGAGGCTTCCGTACACTTCGTCTGTAGAGACGTGGAGGAAGCGGCAGCGATTCGCGTCGGAACGGTTGGCGAGGTGGTGACGGAAGGCTTCGAGGAGGGTAAAAGTTCCCACCACGTTGGTTCGAACGAAGGCGTCGGGTTCGAGGATGGAGCGATCGACGTGGGATTCGGCGGCAAAGTGTGCCACAGTATCGATCTGTTCTTCAGTGAATAAGGTATCGACGAGGACGCGATCGCCAATGTCACCCCGGACGAACCGGAAATTGCCTGTTTCGGCTAACCCTTCGAGATTGGCCAAATTGCCCGCGTAGGTGAGGGCATCGAGAACGACGACGCGATCGCCGGGGTAGCGATCGCACCAGTAGCGCGTAAAGTTCGAGCCGATAAATCCCGCTCCACCCGTCACCAGCAGCCGACGGGGTTGGCGCTCTGCATGAGTCATCGTCGTTCGAGTCCTCCTTGAACTGAAATGTTTAACGAGTTTCTGGATCGATCGAAACCCCATCGAGGATAACTCGAAACGGGACGTTTTGAGTTAACGGCGAATCCGATGAGAACCCGGCGCACAGGTGACTTCCCCCGAACTGTCCGGCGGCGGAACCGGCATCGGCGGCGCTTCGGAGGTGGGGTCGTCGCTGCGACAGACGGCCATGGTCGAAATTTCTAACCCGCGTTCGTTGGGAACCATAAACACACCGCTGGTAAAACTGTGGAGATCGGCACGTTTGGCGGTGGCAGTGATGCGAACGCTATCGGAGCGATCGCCCTCGAAGGCAATGGCGAAACGGTAATCGTCAGTTTCTGAGGGAACGTCAGCGTTCAACGCCGCGATCGAATCGGCAAAGGTGCGAAATTCTAGATAGTAAGTGCGCTGTCGGCGACTGAGGGTAAACAGAGCATCGAGGGTGTTGGCTTCGACGAGGGAGGTGGGTAACGCCGTCGAATCGGACAGGCGATCGAAGACCGTCGCGGTCTCGCTCAATTGTTGCGGTCGTGGCCGATCGGGATTCGTACCGTCGATTTGAACCCGCAGGCGACCCTCTGGCGTCACTTCGGCAACGGTGGGAACGACAGAACCATCCGGTAAGGTGAGATCGAGATGGAGCGGCGAGCCGGGAGCGACGCGATAGCTGAATTCCTGAGCGGCCATACGTCCGCGCGGTAGGGTCACGATAAAATGCAGCGTGCCGTCTGGAGTGAAAACGAAGGTTAGATCTTGTCCGGCCAAGCCGCCGGGTGCGAACCACTGTCCCCAGAGATCTCGTGAAAGGTCGAGATCGCTCGCTTGGGCGAGAACGAGCGGTGAGGGAGAAGGGACGGCGGCCCCGGCGCGATCCGTCGCTGCCAAACCTCCTATCAAAACCAGACTCGCTACGGTCGCTAAGGAAACGTTGCCAGTCGAACCGAAGCTATCACGAGGGAGCGATCGCAGCAGTGAACCTATCATTTGTTGTTTTCGGGAGGAACTTTCGCTGGACTGTCTTTCAAAACGCGGGTTTTGTGATGGACGCACTTTTCCGTGGGGTCTTCGTCTTCTGCCATCGGTTTGTCGAGAATTTGCAAGAGTTGTTTGGCTGGAGAGAGCGGTGGCGGAGCGGTCACGTGAACTTGAAGTTTCGGCCCAGTGCGTGCCAACCGAACGATCGCGCCGTCTTCGACCTGCTTCGTCGCAATCAATTTATCGTCGAGATAAGTGCCGTTCGTTCCCAAATTGACCATCATCCAATGTCGGTCTTCGTATCGCAGTTCTAAATGATGTCGCGAGACGACCGCACTGTAGAGAACGACGTGATTGTCCGGAGCGCGACCGACACGTACGACCGTTTCGCGATCGAACGTCCAGCGTTTGAGCGGAAGTAGCTGATGGGGGTGAAGCAAGGTTAGAGTAATCACGCGGGTCAGAGGGATAAAGATAGACGCAACCTAAACAAAAAATCCGAGGCGATTCGAGTCACGTTCGGTCGTTCAAACCAGTTGAAACACGAACGTTACGAGATCGCCCTTGCCAAGCGCGATACGATCGCCCGGTTGTAGGCGGTGGCGGTTGCCCCGAGCTAACGGTAAGTGGTTGATATAAGTCCCATTAGAACTCCCGATATCTTCAATATAATAGCTTTGGGCATCGAGACGAATTTCGGCGTGAACGCGAGAGACGAACTCAGAATGGGGAAAGCCCGATACGTCGAGGTCGGGAGCGAGGCGATCGTTCGGTTTGCCGATGCGAACTACTTCGAGATGAGGCGGCAACGCGATCGCCGTATCCGTCTGGACGTGAATCAGTCGAGCCGCAGACGGTTGAATTCGCGTCTCGGGATCGATGCAGGTGTTGACCGTATCTGCCGACAGTGCAGCCGCATTACCGTTCGTCAGACGAACCGCTGAGTTGACGCCCGAACTTTGGCAAGCCAGAGCCACTCCACACTGGCCGCAAAAGCTTGCCCCCACTAGCACCGACGCCCCGCAGTCGGGACAGGTATCCGCTTGGGGAAGCGGGGTATAGCAGGCTTCGCACTGAGCCGCACCTTGAGGATTTTGATGGTTACAGTTCGGGCAGACGATCATGGTGTGTCGAGGATCGGGACAGAGAGGAAAGCTGCGCGATCGCAGATTCCGCTTGCAGCCACACTGTCGGAGGAACGACAACCGAAAGGATTACCCTCGGCGATCGGTAACAGAAATACTCGATCCGGCTTCGGGGTCGAGAAGCCACCACAACGTCCCGTTCAGGGGCTGCACGAGCCGGGAAGGATAGGCGTCTTCGTCGCCGTCAGGTGCGAAAACGTGGGATAGCGCTGTTTGTTTGTTCGCGCCCGCTACCATAAAGATAACGCAGCGAGACAAGTTCAGCACGGGTACGGTTAGGGTCAAACGCGGCTGTCCGTCTTTGTTCCCGACGGTTACGGCGCGATCGCACACTTGTAGGGCATCGGTCTGGGGAAACAGCGATGCCGTGTGGCCGTCGTCCCCCATGCCCAACAGCATGACGTCGAACACGGGGAAATCACCGGGTTCGAGACCGAAAAATTCCTGCAAGTCCGCTTCGTACCGCCGAGCGTCGGCTTCGGGGCTGTCGCCGTCGGTCATCATCGGACGAACGTTATCGGCAGGTATGGGAACGTTATCGAGCCAGGTCTGACGCGCCATACGCTGGTTGCTGGCGGGGTTGTCAGCCGGAACGTAACGTTCGTCTCCCCAAAAAACGTAAATTTTCGACCACGGCAGATCTTCTTGGGCGAGGGCTTCGTAAAGGGGTTTGGGAGTGTTCCCACCCGACAGAACCACCGTCGCGCGATCGCGCTGTTCGAGGGCGCGGTGGATTTCTTCGACGACGATTTGCAAGGTGCGATCGACCAGGGCCGACGAGCTTGAAAGAACTTCGACGTGCTTGTTCATAGGAATTTTCAGTTTGAACGGCGGCGTTCGAGCGTGTTCGTCCCGATTTTGACATCCTCTCCCAGCAACCCGTTCCGGGTATGCAGGGAGATTCCTTGGGTCGCCCCAAAGATTTCCTGCTTCAACAGGTGCCAGCTAGACTGAGTAACCTCAGCCCCCGCCGCATCCCCTCCACAGGCAGTTTCGATTCCCCGTTGCCCACGGGTACAGATAACTTGTCCGCTCGCTACATCACGGGGCTTTGTTGACCCGCAGTTGTGGCAGTGATGGATTCGAGTTGAGAGGTCTTTGCGAACCTCCACTCCACAATCTGGGCATTCCTGAGAAGTGCCCCGCGCATCCACCTTGCCGTAAAAGACATCGCGCTTCCAGCACACCCAGGGAAGGATCTGATTCACAAATTGTCCCAGCCCAGCATCTAGAGTGTGTTTGCCCAACATTCCCTTGGCCATGATACGGAAGTCGAGATCTTCGACAAAAATCATC
>NZ_JAQNCQ010000327.1:0-6497 GCF_028368005.1 Geitlerinema sp. CS-897
CCACCTTATCAATTATATTTGATGGCTCGTTTCGGCGCTATCCCCTTCTCTCGCTATCGCATTGTTCAGGGGACGCACCTCAACTCACCGCCGCTTCACCACCCCCTAACCGCTTCGCGGTATAGGCGGAGTACTGCGACAGATCTTGATAGGGCATTTCTCGGTGAAACAGGTTCACGTGGGAACGCGTGAGGAGTTCGAGAAGTTGGAATTGGTTGACGACGGCGTAGGATTGGGAGATGTATCGCCATCCTTCAACGAAGAGTTTCATATTTGGGAGATTGGGAGATTGGGAGATTGGGAGAGGGGGAGATTGGGAGAGGGGGAGAGGGGGAGATTGGGAGAGGGGGACAAGTATGTTGTCGGTGGGGACGGTGCGTGACGCGGTAACAGTCCTTTGACCTGACTTCGGCCACATTTCCCCGCCGCGTCACACACCCTACGATTTCTGTTCCCTGTTCCCAGATTCGCTGTTCTCTATCTTCACTGGTGACTGGTGACTGGTGACTGGTGACTGTCTTCATTCCCTCATCTCATTATCGTCGTGCGGCGCGACGCATGGCGGTGACGACTTGGGCGTTGGAAAAGACACCGTCTCCTTGCATTTCGGGGAAAGGTGGGAAAACTTCGACTTTGAGAACACGATCGAACCGAATGGTAACACTGCGATCGTACAGGTGAAAGGTCAACAACGGCATTTCGATCGCCAGTTGTAACTGTTGGTACACTTCCTGGGGCGTCATGGGAACGCTGAAGGATTCTTCGTGGCCGTTTTCGTAGGAAAAGGTCAGTTGGGTTTCTGTATATTGGCTTTGCATGGGAGTTTTAATGGAACGCGACAGGGAGGTAGGGGTGCAGACGGTTCGCCCCCCTACCGGGATCTTAATCGTTGAGTTCGTCTTTTGAAGGGGGAAGTTGACTCATCTCGTCTAAATCCAACACCTTCGCCAACGCCGCTTCGTCCATCAATCCTTTCTCTAACACCAGTTGACGCAGGGATTTCCCGGTTTCGAGGGATTCTTTGGCGATCGCAGCGGCGTTGAGATAGCCAATGTGGGGATTCAACGCTGTCACGAGGGCTAAACTCCCTTCGGCGTAAGCGGCGCATCGATCGCCATTTGCGGTGATTCCGTCGATGCAGCGCGTCGTCAAGGCAGAAATGGTATTGCCCAGAATCTCGATGCTGTGAATTAAATCGTACGCCACTAAGGGCATCATAACGTTTAATTCTAATTGTCCCGCTTGGCCGCAGAGGGCGATCGCCTGGTCGTATCCCATCACCTGAAAACAGACCATCGAGGTCATTTCCGCCATCACTGGATTGTATTTCCCTGGCATAATCGAGGAACCCGGTTGAACGGGAGGAAGTTGAATTTCTTTCAATCCTGTTTTCGGGCCCGAATCCATCAGACGCAAATCGTGGGAAATCTTCACCAAATCTTGGGCGAGGTTGCGGAGACTTCCCGAAACGCCCACGAACGGCGAAAGGCTTTGCATCGCCGCCATGAGGTGAGGGGCGCTTTGTAAGGATTGTCCGATGTATTCCGAGAGTAATTCGGCGACGCGGAAGCGATAGCGGGGGTGCGTGTTGAGTCCGGTTCCCGAAGCGCTTCCGCCCAAGCCTAACACTTTTAAATCTTCGGCGGCGAATCGAATGCGGCGGTGATGGTCGTTTAAAATTGTCGCCCAGGCGCGAAAGACTTCCCCCAACCGCACGGGTACGGCGTCTTGCATATGGGTGCGCCCGGATTTTACGATGTTTTGGAACTCGTCGGCTTGGCGATGGAGAGATGCGATCGCCGCGTCTAAGGCGGGGAAGAAGGTGCGATCGAGGGCTAACAACGACCCGACGCGAATGGCGGTGGGAATGACATCGTTGGTTGATTGACCGTAGTTTACATGGTCGTTGGGACTGACGCGACTGTAGTTTCCCTTGGTATCTCCGAGAAGTTCTAAGGCGCGATTGGCGAGAACTTCGTTAACGTTCATGTGGTGAGAGGTTCCCGCCCCGGCTTGGTAAACATCCACCACGAACTGTTCTCGAAACTGTCCGTTGAGAACTTCGTCGGCGGCGTTGACGATGGCTTCGGCGATATCTTGCGGAATGCAGTCGAGTTCGCCGTTGGCGGTGGCGGTGGCTTTTTTAATCAGAACGCACGCATCGACGTAAGTGGGAAGCGGTTTGAGTCCGCTAATGGGAAAGTTTTCGGTCGCCCGTAGGGTTTGAATGCCATAGTAGGCGTTGGCGGGGATTTGGCGTTCCCCCATCGAGTCTTTTTCTATGCGGTAGTCTGTCATCTAAGGCTGCCAACTGTTGGTCTCGGGTTTCTCTTCGGTTTATCTTCTCACGGGTGACGTTCGATCGAGTTCTTTAGACGACAATAGAAAAAGACGATCGATCGAACCTAGCGCGATCGCTGTCCGGTTCGCGGTTCGCTGTGTTTTGAAAAAGGGGGAAATAGAGAGTGAATCTAATGAGTAGTCGTCTCACGCCGTATTTGGAATCGCGATGGGAAGATTACTGGCTGTGCTATCACCAAGGGGAGAAATTCGCCGATAACGGCGAGTATACGGCGGCGTTAGCCTGTTTCGATCGCGCCCTTCTCGCCCGCCCTCACGACTATTGGAGTTGGTACGAACGGGGAAACGTTCTCGTGGAGTTAGGCGATTACGAGGAAGCGGTTTACAGTTTCGATCGCGCCGGAGAACAGCGCCCTCGGGACTATTGGGTATGGTACAACCGAGGTTGCGTGTTGTCGGAAGAGTTAGAAAAGTTCGATGATGCGATCGCCAGCTTCGATAAAGCCTTGCGGTTGCGCCCTCACGATTATTGGGCGTGGTTCCGTCGCGGCGATGCGTTGCGGTATTTGGGGGAATATCGGGCGGCGATTTCCAGTTACGAGGAATCGATCGAAATTCGCCCTCGGGATTTTTGGGGATGGTTCCGCAAAGGGGACTGTTTGCGACAATTGGGACAGTACGAGGATGCGATCGTCCACTATCGCCAAGCCTTACGTCGCGATCCGGAAGATTTTTGGACGCGGTACAAGTTAGCGGAAACCTACCGCCAGATGAAGGATTACCGACAGGCGATCGCGCAATACGATAGCTGTCTCGATCTCGATCCTGAAGATGGTTACAGTTGGTACAACCAAGCCTGTTGTGCGGCGTTGACGGACGACGTAGAAGTAGCGTTGGAATCGTTGAAACGGGCGATTTCCCTCGCCCCGAGAATCTTTATTCCCAGGGCTTTAAACGATCCAGATTTAGCTTTGCTACAGGATCGATCGGCGTTTCATCACCTGCTGCAATTCGACGCCTACGAAGACAGTTCTGATTCGGAGACATAGCGATGGTGACTCGCACGATTCTCGCTCAAAAAACCAATCTTCGCGAACTCATCGAGACCTTTCATCTCGAACTCGTAGAAGACGAAGCATTTTTTCAAGAGTGGAAAACGGATTTACCGGAACTTTCAGATACGGACAAACAGCTTCTCGATAAAGTCAAAGCGGGATATCTCAATTTATTGAACTATCCGCCCTTACTCGAAGATGTCGTGCGGATGTCCGTTCTCGATCCGATTTTATTTATCGGCGACTTTTATTTACAGCCGTTTTACGTTCGTTCTGAAGAACCCATCGAGTTTCTCGTCGAAGACGAAGATACCCTCGTCAAAGGACGAATCGATACCCTCGTTCTCAAAGATAAATTTTGGGTGATGGCGATCGAATCCAAGAAAGCCTCTTTTTCCATCGAAGAAGGACTCGCACAACTGATTGCCTACATGATGGGAAATCCCCATCCCGAACGTCCCGTCTACGGCTTAATCTCAACCGGAAGCAGTTTCGCATTTATCAAACTCCTGAAATCCCAAGTTTGGCAATACGCCGTTTCCAAAGTATTTATTACGCGCAACCCCGGCAACGAACTCTATACCGTCTTACAGATATTAAAACATCTCTCCCGTCTAATAATTGAAGAATAAAACAGTCTTTCAAAACCGATGGATTCTCCATGTTCTCACTGTCGGATGTGGTGAATCCTTCAACCCACCTTGAAAACCCATGAGTTCCTTACACGAATCCAACGACATCATCGCCGATCGCTACCGCATTCTCAGCGTGTTGGGAAGCGGCGGGATGGGAACCACCTACGAAGCCGAAGACACCCACGACGGTACTCGCGTCGCCATGAAAGTGGTGTCGCTGCGACGGGTAACAGACTGGAAAGTCGTCGAACTGTTCGATCGCGAAGCGAAAGTTCTCGCCAACCTCAACCATCCCAACATCCCCAACTATCTGGCGCGATTTCAACTCGATACCGACGGCGATCGCCGCTTTTACCTCATTCAAGAACTCGCCCCCGGAACCTCCCTCGCCACCCTCATCGAACGGGGTTGGAAACCGACAGAAAAAGAAGTCAAACGCATCGTGCGAAAGGTGTTAGAGATACTGCAATATCTCCACGAATTACATCCCCCCGTGATTCACCGCGACATCAAACCTCAAAACATCGTTCGCGACGACAACGGAACGGTGTATTTAGTGGATTTCGGGGCGGTTCAGGATGTCTATCGCAACACCCTCACCCGAGGCGGAACCTTCGTCGGAACGTTGGGATATATGGCGCACGAACAGTTTCGCGGCGAAGTCTGTGGGGCGTCAGATTTGTATGGGTTGGGTGCGACGGCGTTGTTTTTGCTGTCGGGGAAATCGCCGGATTCGTTTCCGCAAAAACGCTTGAAACTCCAGTTTCGCGATCGCGTTCGCGTGTCGTCCGAGTTTGGCGATTGGTTAGAAAAGATACTCGAACCGTCGATCGAGGATCGGTTTGTCTGTGCGGAGGAGGCGATCGACGCTCTCGATCGCACGGAACAGGTGTCAGCGACGTTGGATATCGAAGCAATCGATCTCAAAGCTCCGTTTTCGCTCGTCTCTCAACGAAATTCTAACTCTCTCGCCTATGTAATTCCTGCATCCCATAACTTGATTTGGATCCTGTCGCTCTCTTCAATTGCGATTGTGATTGCGATCGCCATTGGTATTTTTCCGATAACTTTACTGACAGCGGTGTTATGTGTTGGGGTGGGATCGATTGTCGCGATCGTTTCGGAAACAGAACGTTGGCTCGTTATCGATCGCGATCGCTTTCACTTTTTCTGGCGCTGCTGGGGAATCACGTATTATCAAAAATCGGGAAAAACTTCAGATATCGAGCTGGTAGAAGTCGAAACGATATTGTCTTCTCAGTCGAAAAAAAATTCTTGGAAACAGATTTCAATTCTCTATCTTTGGGAAGGAGTCTTTTTGCGTCGTTTTGCCTATGACTTCCCCCGAGAAGATTTGGAAATTATGGCGCAAGAAATTCGCAACTTTATCGGAATCGAGCCGCTTTGAATCGGCGGAATTATTCTTCCTCCAATTCAGAGGGATCGATACCGAGCAATTTTAGCCGTCACTCTCCGTCCAAATATCAAGGTTACATTTCATATTCGCAACAGAGGAAAGGAGAAAAGGCAGGGGTACATCTCAAAAATGTAAATCTATACGAGAGAATAAGGATTTTAGCCTCCAATTCTCATGTTTTTGCAAAACTGAGATGCACCCAAAGGTAGTCTGGCAACCTCGGTTTTGGGAACATCAAATTCGAGATGAAGCAGATTGGGTGAATCATGTGGATTACATCCATTTCAATCCCGTCAAACATGGATTGGTAAAGGCTCCGAAGGATTGGAAGCGATCGAGCTTTTTACGGTATGTCGATCGTGGGATTTATTCGCTCGATTGGGGAACCGATTAAGACATCAAATTTTCTGACAATATCGGTCGTGAATAGTAGGGGGTGTTGGGTTTTGCTCTCGCTCCACCCAACCTACGGTACTCCTAATGAAGAGATTAATTTTTTTGAAAATGTTGGCTGTAAATAGTGGGGCGTGTTGGGTTTTGCTCTCGCTTCACCCAACCTACGGCTCATCGTGACTGAGCAAATTGAAGCGTTCTAACGAGTCTCTCATGTCAGAAGTCTTAGGGGAAATTCTGAGCGAGATTAAAAATCATCCAGGTTTGAAGAGAGAAGCTAGTTACATTGATGAAATTGAAGAATTGTTGACATCCTCACCGCCCTGGAAGGACGGTGATTCCCAAACCGTTCGGCTGACGCTCACGGCGAAGCCTTGCGATTTGGGTTCCTGCTTCTTTCTCTTCCGAGTTTTTCGCAGTGGCTCTCCAGAACCATGTCCTTCAAGTCTTCGTTCTCTCGGATGCAAGCTCCGAGAGCTGCGAAGACTGCGTCTTACACTCGCTCCACAGGAGGACACGGGTGGCGAACCGAGTTCGCCACCGTGAGATGTCCGTGCTGTAACGGGGTGTCCCACCGCCAAGAGATTCTGTGCGGCGTTGATATCTCTGTCGTGAACCGTCCTACATTTTGGACAAGTCCACTCTCTGACACTCAACGCCATCGAATCAGCTTTGTGTCCACAACTCGAACACAAC
>NZ_JAQNCQ010000328.1:0-9480 GCF_028368005.1 Geitlerinema sp. CS-897
TCTATGCCACGGGACGTTAATTCTGGGGTACTCATCAAAAAAGTGGGGCTGGGCGTTCGCCTCACTATAAAACGCGAATCCCGTAACGGGAGGAGAAGCCCGCGCCGTACCGCTTAGCGGTCGGCGTCGGGAGTACGTCACCACCATTACCCCTTGCAATCTGGTGTCTCGCTCGAGAAGTCATCGCCGATTCGATCGAAACGGTCTGTAACGGTCAAAGTCTCGATGGCGTCATCGCTCTCGGCGGCTGCGATAAAAATATGTCTGGGGCGCTCATCGCGATCGCTCGCCTCAATATCCCGTCGGTGTTCGTCTACGGCAGAACCATCAAACCGGAACATCATAACGGTCGCGACCTCAAAATCGTCAGCGCCTCCCCTACTGGCAAATGGGGAACTATCGTTGCTGTTCTCGGCATCGCTCTTTAAGTCTGGAGTTGCAACTGTTATAGCGTAGCTTTGACAACTGAATTCCGTATAATTCGTGGAGTTACCTGCCCTCAACCTTGCCCTCGCACGGACAATAGCTCCCGTCGCGAGCGAGTGCCGACGAAGTCTCACCATCGGGGTCGTCGTGCGAGTAACTGCGCCGCCGCCGACGCCGGAAGCGGTTTGGCGAACCAATAGCCTTGACCGTAATCGCAGCCAAGTTCGCGCAAGTGTGCTAAATCTTCAGGAGTTTCGATCCCTTCGGCGATCGCGTCCATTCCCAAGGTATGAGCTAAGGTCACGATCGTCCGAACGATTTCGCGATCTTCGCGGGAATTTTCCATCCGTTGCACGAACGACCGATCGATTTTCAACGTATCGACCGGAAAACGATTGAGATAGCTCAAAGACGAATAGCCCGTTCCGAAATCGTCGATGCTCAACTTGACCTTCAATGCTTTGAGACGCTCCAAAACGGCGATCGTCGCTTTGACATCCTCCATCGCCACACTTTCAGTAATTTCCAACTTCAACCACTGAGGCTTCAAGCGGGTGCGCGAGAGAATCTCGGCAATGCGCTCGACCAAATCCGGCGATTGCAACTGCTTCCCCGACAAATTCACGCTCACCTGCAAGCGATGGCGACTGGGAAATTGCCGCTGCCACAGACGAGTTTGCGAACAGGCGCGATCGAGAACCCACGCCCCTAACGGCACGATCGATCCGATTTCTTCAGTGACGGGAATAAACTGCCCCGGCGGAACCAAACCGCGAAGCGGATGCTGCCAGCGCACTAACGCTTCAAACCCGGAAATTTTTCCCGACGACAGCCGGACTAGAGGTTGGTAGTACACCCGAAACGTCTCCCCGAGTTCCGAGTGCGGCAAATTGGAATCCTCTTTTTCGTGCCAGTGAGCTTGTTCGACGGGGGTGGCGAATACCTGAGAATGAGCCATCGACTCGCGCAAGTCGATTTCGAGTTGAAACCGAGCCACGGCTTGGGCTTGGAAGGCGGGATCGAACACTTCTGGATAGACGTTGTTGCCAGCTTTCGCGCGGTACATGGCGGTGTGGGCGTCTTCGATCGGATCGCGGTCTCCGGGCAACCCCAGGGCCAGACCGATACTCGAGGTGAGAAATAGGGGCTGTCCGTTATCGAGGAAAAACGGCCGTTTGAGCTTGCGGCGTACTTGGAGCGCCACGTCCATGAGGGTGTCGAGATCGGCGACATCGTGGAGAACCATCGCGAACTCATCGGGGCCAACTCGGGCCAAAAGGTCAGTTTGCGACAAACAGCTTTTCAGACGTCCGGTCACTTCCACTAAGACAAAGTCGCCAACGGTCGATCCCAAACAGTCGTTGACCGCCTTGAAGCGATCGAGGTCGAGATAGATCGCCCCCACCTTGCTGCTGTTGCCGGACGAGCGGGTGTGTTGGAGTCGCCGCCACAGACAGATGCGATTGTACAACAGCGTCCGATTGGGTAATCCCGTGAGTCGATCGTGAAGAACGTCGTCGAGCAGTCGATAGGCGAGGGTCGCGGCTGCCGCAACGAGGAAGCCCATACGGGGCCAGGCGATGGGTATCCACCACGCAGCGGCGAAAAATCCCAGTTCCAACAGCCACAACCCCGCGAGGGCGGCGACGATCGCCCCGGCCAGATACCAAGGACGGCGTACCCGCCACGCTAACCCTGTTCCGAGGAGAATCCACGCCCAAGCCCAGAGTACTTCGAGCCAGTCGGGAGCGTACCGCCAGGGACGACGATCGCCTTGCGCGATCGCCACGAGATGTCGAACCATCTGAGCGTGGAGTTCGACGCCGGGCATTTTGACCGCAGCACTGTCGTTTTCCGACCCGCTGAAAGGGGTGGCGAACAAATCCCGCAAACTCGGCGCGATCGAGCCTATCAACACCACGCGATCGCGAATGGCTTGTGGGTCGATGCGATCGTTCAACAGGTCGTCCAGAGAAATCGTGGGAACCGAACCCGTGGAAGTACGATAGTCGAGTAGGATCTGATAGCCGGAAGGGTCGATGTTGCGGTAGCCTCCAGCCGTGCGATCTAGGGGAACGAGGGTGGTTTGGCCCAACCGAATGCTATCAGAAACAGACGAGCCGTTCTTCGGCGCTATACCGTCAGGTTGTAAGTAGCGAAAGGCCAGGCGAGAGGCGAGGGAAAACAGCAACTCGCCTTCGGAATCCGTGGCAAACAACAGTTGACGACGGACGACGCCATCGCGATCGAGCGGTACTTCGTTAAACCCCACGCGATCGGGAGAAACGGTTTCCGGGGCAGGCGTTCCCCCGTGTTCTGGTGTCGCAATACTGCGAATCGCTATTACGTTAGGAGCGTCGAGTTGTGCGTCGAGGGCGATCGCCCCCTCACCGACCGCTACGCTCCGATAAAGATCGAGACCGATGGCGCGGGGACTGTGGCGTTGCAGGCGCTCGATCGCTTCGGCCAGCATCGCATCGGAGAGCGGCCATTGATACTCTGTTAAATCTGTTTCCGTTACGGCAACGATCGTGACCAGCGAAGGGGTTGACGGATCGCTACGCCGACGCACGGCGAGATCGAAGGCCAACCGTTCGGCCCGCTCGAACGCTCCTCCCGTCTGGGCTAGACCCACCGCAACGGTGACGGCGAGATGAACGATCGCCACGGAGGGTTTGACACCGAGAAATGAAGTCTTCAGAGCAGAGTTCTTCGAGATATATCGAGCGATCGTAGACCGTAACGTCCGAGCTGTATCGCACAACCTAGGCATCGAGCATTGCGTTCGTAGACAAATTAGCAACAGAGGTAGACGAACCCCACCGAGACGCGCCTCGACTTGAAAAAACGCCGATCGGTTCGAGAGTCGGCGTGCGAGATTTCCAAGCGGACGAACTTCGGTAGAGGACTAACCCACGGCGATCGTCGCAGGAATTTGTTGTTACTGTATCACTGGTTCTTTCCCTAGGGTTAGAGAGGTCAACCCCTCGCGACCTAGAAAGAAAAATCCTCCGTTCCCAACTGGTCGAACGCTACATTCTGTACGATCGCCAGTACGGTATCCGTATTGACAATTTTAACGAAGGTGTCGTTGCCATTCGGTTGTAAAACGATATCTTCGGGTTGAAAGTTCCCGAGAGAGAGATCGATTTCATCTTCTCCAGACGTAAAGTCGCCAATAGTATCGATCGATCCGTCGTTGACAATAATAAATCGATCTTCGCCGTCGCCTCCGATAAGAACGTCGTTCCCGAGATCCCCTTTAAGCCAGTCGTTGCCGCCTGCTCCGAAGAGAATATCGTCGTTTTGACCGCCGAAGAGGGAATCGTCCCCCCGCGAACCGTCGAGAATGTCGTTGTCCTGGTTCCCGAAGAGTAAATCGTTACCGTCTCCCCCCTGTACAGTATCGATTCCGACTTCGCCCGCCATAACGTCGTCGCCGAAATTCCCCGTCAGAATATCGTTGTCCTTGCCGCCGAGAATCGTATCGGCCCCTTCTCCTCCATCGAGGCGATCGAACCCGCCGTTGCCGAACATCAAATCGTTGCCGAGTCCTCCTTGTAGCGTATCGTCGCCCAACTCTCCCGCCATAGCGTCGTCACCATCGCCCCCATCGAGAAAGTCGTTCTCCGCTCCGGCAAACATCAGATCGTTGCCGAGTTCCCCCGATAGAAAGTCGTTCCCGGCATTTCCGAACAACTGATCGTCACCCTCTGCACCGTAGAGGTTATCGTCTCCTGCCAAACCGGACATGATGTCTTTGGCAGGTTTTCCTTGCAGGGTATTTGGAAACTCGTCTCCAAACACCACATTTTCGCCAGTTTCGTTTTCCCCTTCGCGAGTATCGACGGTGACGTTGGGACTTGGGGGTTGAATCGGGGGAATGACAGTGATGCTATCCCGGTTCCCGTTGGGGTTGGGTTCGATGGGATTGGGCGGTTGTGGAATTTCTACCTCGTCGGCCACGAGAACCCGGACGCTGGCGGTGTCTCGGTTGCCGTCGCTGTCTTCGATAGTGTAATCGAACAGGTCGAAGCCTTCAAAATCCTCCGCTGGCGTAAATACCAGCAGGTCTCCGTCTCGCTCGATCGTGCCACCGTTAATTCCGGTACTGTCGAAACTGGCGATCGACACCGGCCCGAATAAATTATCGTTGGCTAAAACGTCGATTTCAACGGGACGGTTGGTTGGGGTGCGGGGGTCGTCGTCGATGGCGTCGGCGGGGTTGATGACGACCGTTGCCGTATCAGTTCCGCCGAATTTGTCTTCGATGGTGTACTCGAAGCGATCGGGCCCGTTGTACCCGGCCGGCGGTGTATAGCGAACTTTATCGTCGCTGGGGTCGGCGGTATTGTTGGTAATAATGCTGACCGTTCCGCCGTTTTTTGCCGTTCCGTCGACGCTTTCGATACCAATGATATCGCTGGGTTCGGGTTCTTCTTCGGGGTCTTCTTCGGGGTCTTCTGCGTTACCGAGGTCGGCATTGGCATCGGGGTCGCTGTCGTTGGCGAGGACATCCACCACGACAGACTGTCCCTCGCCTTCGGTAAAGGCTGTGTCGTCTTGGGCGATGGGGGGCGTATTGACGGTGACGGTGACGGTGGCGGTATCGCTACTGGCGGCGTCGGTAATTCGGTAGGTGAAGGTATCGTCGCCAAGGAAATTCGAGGGGGCGCTGTAAACGAGCTGGTCACCGTCTCGGGTGATGCTTCCGCCGTTGGTGGAGGTGCTGTCGAAGGAAAACAGAACGAAATCGTCGCCGTCTGGGTCGATGTCGTTGGCGAGTACGTCGATGGTGACAGCTTGACCAAATAAGGCTTCGGCTTCGTCGTCGAGGGCGTTGAGACTGTCGTTTTCTCCCGTGACAGTCACGGTCACTCGTCCGGTGGCGGTGGCACCGTCGTCATCTTTGACGGTGTAGTTGAAGCTGTCGGTCACGCTTTGACCGGAGGCCAGGGCTTGCAGGTCGGCGGCGTTCGTTGGATCGTAGGTGTAGTTGCCGCTGGCGTCGATGGTGACTTTGGCGCCTTTGCTGGTTTCTAAGTCTGTTTCGACTTCAAACGTGAGCGTACCCGCCCCGATGCTGTCGTCTTGGTCGATGTCGGATACGTCTGATGCCAGCGCACCACCTAACGTCGTATCTTCGTCTGTAGACAGTCCCGTGACATCTGAGGCTTCGGGGCGATCGTTAATGCCCATGACCTCGATCGTTACGGTTGCAAAATCTACGCTGGGGTCTATATCGCTGACGATATAGCTAAACGTATCGTTCGTGGTGTCTCCCTCGTCGAGTTCCTGTAAAGCCGTGACGCCAGAGGGGTTGTAGCTAAACGTTCCGTCTGCGTTCATTGTGATGGTGGCACCGAGGGTACTCGTATTGCCACCTCCGACTAAACTTGCTGAAACGTTGAGGGGAGCAGTTCCTGTATCTGCACCGCTCCCGTTATCGGCTAATACTGAAGAGAACGATGTCGAGCTGTCTTCATTTGCGCCCGTAAACATATCGTCTCGAGCGACGACGGCTAAAACGTGGCGGTAGGTCGCGATCGCCGATCGTGAAAACGGGACGCTGGGCGACGCGGACTGGCGGTCGGTCCGAACCTCGAGTTCCCAATTCCCGCCGAGGGCGTCGCATCCGGTGAGGGTGGTCGAGGCGGCGATGTCGGCTTGGGTGAGGCGGTGGAGTTTTTCGATGAATTCGGCACCCGCGTCGCCAGCCGCCACTTGGCAACCGTAGAACGCGATGGAAAAGTTGGGGCGTCTTCGTCCGTCGTGGGTTGCGCCCCACCGTCTAATGCGATCGCCGTACTGGGAAAGCGTCTCGAGATTCAGTCGAGCGTTTCCGAGGAACGAGCAGCCCGGTTTCCCGTGAGAGACGACGTGCAGTTGAGTGACGTGGGGACGCTGGGCTAGGGCATCATCGATATAGGCGATTCCATCGCGATCGCGCGGTAAGACGATCGCCTCGGCTTGGGGAACTAGACCTTTGAGGAGTCGATCGACATCCATTACCCCTGCATCGATCGCGACGAGCAGGGGGCGGCGGGCAGAGGGGGAAGACTGAAGCATGGAAACTTTCTGGGTGAAACGATGGTACGACCTCACCGACTCGAGATAGATCGAGTCGATTTCGCGCGTTCTACCTCTCTACTGTAATGAATCTCGATCGCGTGAAAAGTTCCCGAAACCTCGTTAAGAAGTATGTCGAAGCCTCCTGTGGAGACGCTTCAGAAGGAACACAATGACAGTTCGCTTCCCCGACGGTTCGCTCCGAGGCTTTTCGACACCAAACGTCTCACTTTAACGCAATGCCTCGAGTCGATCTCGGACTTCTCGAGCTAAGTCACTGTTTCCCTGCCCTTCGTACAGTTGTAGGGCGGTTTCTAATTCGGCGATCGCCTCGTCAGTTCGCCCTCGCTCTTGCAGCGTCAACCCGAGAAGATGGTGTGCTTCGGCTAAGTCGTCATCGACTGCAACGGCTTGACGGAAGGCGATAATCGCGTTGAGGCTGTCGTCCCGTTCGAGATAGAGTTTACCGAGTTCGAGATGGATGTCCGCTCGCTCGTCGTAGAGTGCTGAAGCCCGTCGGTACAAGTCGAAGGCGCGATCGCGGTTTCCACGGTCGAGTAACAGTCGCCCCACTTCAAATAACAGTTCGCCGTTGCGCGGTTCGAGTTCGATGGCGCGATCGAACGCTGCGATCGCTTCCTCGACGCGATCGGTGTTGAGTAACGCCACGCCGAGGTTTACCTGAATGCGCCCTTCGTTGGGAGCGAGGTTAGCAGCTTTTCGCAACGCCGAAATCGCTTCGTCGTACTGCTCTAAATGTAACAGGGTCGAGCCGATGGATTCGTGAACTCGCCAATTGTCGTCGGTGAGCGCAGCAGCCCGACGGTAGGCATTTAAAGCGCCGTCGTAGTTCCCTTGTCGATACCGCACGACACCGAGTCCGAAGAAAGCGTTGGCGTTGCGATCGTTAAGTTCGGTCGCGGCTTCGTATTCGGCCTCGGCTTCAGCATCGTTTCCAGCATTGGCTAAGGCATAGGCCAAAGCGTAATGGAATTCTGCCACGTTCGGTTCGAGGTCGAGGGCTTGTCGGTACGCTTCGACCGCCGCCTCGAAATTTCCCTGTTGGGCTTCTAAATACCCGATCGCTGAAAAAATCCGAGGGTTGGCATCGTCTAAACTGGCTGCTTCGCGATAGCGCACCAACGCCTCTGAAAAATCTCCGGTTTCGACGAGATCGCGACCTTCTGCTAAAAGTTGGTTCACGTCTTCAGACGCTTCTGAGTTTTCAGCTTGTTTGGACGTCGCAATCGGGGAACTGATGCGGGCGACATTTCTCTCGAGTTCGACGAGGGGACGGCCGTAAGCGGGAACGCCGAGTTCGGACGCGCTCGCAATCAGAGCGATCGCAGCGATGGATAGAGATTTGTGCAATGAGAACATACGTGACTTCAATAGAGGAAACGAACGCTTGGAAACACGACGACAGGAGCGCGATATCGATACTCTATGGCCTGACCTGCCGTACGCGGAGCCATTAAATGTTATACCCCGATCGCTTCTCGGGTTACGGACGATTTCTCTGAAACTGGCGATCGTTACCGTTTCGTTTCGGTTGGGTTCACGGTTCGATTTGCGCCCCCATGCGCTGTTCGAGGCGATCGAGCAACGTATCGACATCGGCGTCTGCTTCCTCGAAACATTCGGGAGGGGTCGGTTGGGGTTGGTATTGCACGGCTTGAATTTGCCCTTTCCCGATGGCGATGAGGAGAACTTCGAGTTCGGGGTCGTGATGGTCGACGACACCCATCATTTCTCGCAGGCGGTTATCGACTTTTTGGTTGAGGGCTTCTAGGGCGTCCCGAGAACAGGTGATGAAATGGGGTTTCGGGGCGATGTCGATGCCTAAGAATTCGCCGCTGTCGGGGTTGCGTTGGTGTAAGCCCCAAGCTAAGGCGGCGATTTCGAGAGTGTTGGCTTTGACGAAGCGATCGAGTTGCTCTCGCCATTTGCGATTTTCGGCGTTCTGGGGTGGGTTTCCCGGTCTCATAGGTGTTGGTATTCGCGATGTTCTACTCGAGGTGTCGATCGACCGTCCGTTGAAAAAGAGGACGCGATCGCACGCCCTATTTTTCCATCATCTCATTGAGTTTGCCGTCGTTACACCCGGCTCGTTGGGCAGTCCAATGGCGATCGGAGGTCATTTTGACCGAAACGCCGTGCAATCGAGCTCGTTTCAATAACTCGATGACTTCTTCGACGGTAAAGGCCGCGCGGAGGGAGTCGCGAAACAGTTGGGTTTGATGTGTGTCGTAGTCCGAACCGATACTCGCGACGAGGCGATCGACGATCGCTTCGTTCTCGGGGCGATACAAATCCCGCACGAACAGTCCGCCGCTCGGTTTGAGAACGCGGGCGATTTCTCGAAAGCAGGGAACCGGATCGCTGAGATGGTGAACGACGCTGTTGGAGACGACGAAATCGAAGCTGTTGTCGTCGTAGGGCAGTTGTTTGGCATCGAGGTATTCTAAACTGATGCGATCGCTCGATCCGGAATTTTTGACGTGCTGACGACCCAGCTTCAACATATTTTGTGATAAGTCGATGCCGACGATTTGCCACTGGGGTTTGCGCTGCGCCATTAACACGGGAATTCGCGCAGTTCCCGTTCCCAAATCGAGAATTCGACCGGCTTCGGGGGCGATGGCGATCGCGTCTTCGACAAAGGCAGTATTGACTTCGGTAAAATCCATCGCATCGTAGGCAACGGATTCTTCCCAGGTATCCATGACTTCGGGTTCGAGGATTCGTTTCACGGTTGTTTTACTACAGAGAAAATAGAGTAGAGTTTTTTTGCACCGATTCAAAAATGAAACGCGACACCAGCGGAGTTCTTTTTCGTTCGCCGATTCAAGTTTGAAATGCAACGGTCTCCGATCCCTGACTATAAAATACCTCAGAAGGGGTTCGATAGTCAAGAGATTTTCGAGGACGATCGTTGAGTAAATCTACTGCTTTTTTGACCGCATCTGGTGACAAGATTTTAAA